>QMNP01000053.1 GCA_003647825.1 Candidatus Cloacimonadota bacterium | reverse complement strand
GATTCTTATAAAGATCGTGTTTTCACAACCAATAATGTTGGATTTGATGGCTTGAAGCATATTGCTGATGCCGAAAAAGGAAAAGCTAAAGATTTTTCTGCAGTTATTGAACTTGCTAAAACATTACCATCACCAACTGAAATCGAAACTGGTACGATCGTGGGCGGATTTGCTCACGAACAAGTTTTTGCACTTGCAGATAAAGTTGTAGATGCTGTGAAAACAGGTGCCATTAAAAAATTCGTTGTTATGGGTGGTTGCGATGGACGTCAGAAAGGTAGAAATTATTATACAGATTTTGCAGAAGCTCTTCCCCAAGATTCTGTAATTCTTACAGCAGGATGTGCAAAATTCCGTTATAACAAGCTTGATCTTGGTGATATTGGCGGAATCCCACGTGTACTTGATGCAGGACAATGTAACGATAGTTACTCTCTTGCACTCATCGCTCTTAAACTAAAAGAAGTATTTGAACTTGAAGATATTAATGATCTTCCAATAGTTTATAATATTGCTTGGTATGAGCAAAAAGCTGTAACAGTACTTTTAGCTCTTTTATATCTTGGTGTGAAGAATATCCATCTTGGACCAACACTTCCAGCTTTCTTATCACCAAATGTTCTTAAAGTTCTTATTGAAAACTTTAATATTAGCCCTATCGGAACAGTTGAAGGTGATATTGAGAAGATGATCGGATAAATTAATAGCGAACAAATACGAACAAAAAAAAACCGTAGGGGTGATCTTTGGATTGCCCCTTTTTTATAAAATCAAAAAAACCTTCCAGGTTTTCAAAACCGGGAAGATTTAAAACTACGAAAAACAATAGAGAAATTACATCATCTCAACATTATATTTTGCTTTTAATTCTTGAAGTTTATTAAAATATGCTTCGTTCTGTTTCTGGCTGCGAAGTTCATTTGCTACTTGAGTTTTCACATCTTCGAATTTAGCTTCCATAGCTTCTTCTTTATCGTTTAATTTGATGATATGATAACCGAATTGTGTTTTCACGGGTTTACTGACCTCACCAATTTCCATATTGAAAGCTACTGCTTCATATTCGGGAACCATTTGGCCGCGAGGATACATTCCCAATTCTCCACCTTTCTGGCTGGAAGGGCATTTAGAATGTTCTTTGGCAGCATCGGCAAATTCGATTTCATTCTTAATAAGTTTTCCATGAATCTTGTTGATAAGTTCTTCGCTGTCTACCAAAATGTGGCTTGTATTGGTCGAAGCAGGAAGATCATATTTGCTTTTGTTAGCATTGAAATATTCTTCAATCTCAGTTTCTACAATTCCAATTCCTTTCATGGTGGAATTTACATTTACTTGTGTTAGAATAACTTCCTTCATTCTGGCCATTTCATTTTGAAATTCAGCAGTTTCCTCAATCTTGCTGTCGATTGCATCTGCTAGAAAAAGATTCTGATTTACCAGCTCATCCAGAAGTCTCTTTCTGCCTTCTTCATTATTGAATTGAGCAGCTCTTTCCTGCCCCAGACTTCTTAAGAATTGTTCTACATCAAATTGAGTTATTTCTTTACCGTTTACTTTCGCTAATACTTTGTTTCCCATTATTATTTCCTTTTTAAGAGTCGGCTTGCTATGTGTTGGTATAAAAAAAATCATTATTCTTACAACGTAACCAGCAAACGACCTTTATTTCTTATTTGTGCCAAGCAAATGAGAAGTGTTTATGTGTCAAAAGGTAAATCATTAACGTATATTTTCTGGTTACGAAGTTTGTCTTCGTAAACAGCAGTTACTATTTTACATTCCCAAGACAAACTTGGGAACGAGAAGAACTCAGAGAAGAAAGAAGATGTTTTAGATTTTGTAATGGCATATCATTTGTTTGCCTTTTGTATGTTGATCTTGTTTGACCTGGTTCAGAAGTTTATCTTTGCAAGTAGCAGTTAAAATTTTACATTCCCAAAACAACCCTGGGAACGAGATTGATTATTCTATCGTATTAGAAATAAATTCAATCAATTCTTTACGCGTAATGGATGCAGTGGCTGGTTTTTGAACGATAACTGCAGCGGCATCGTTTGCCAAAATGGCAGCATCTTTTAATGAAAGTTCCAAAGCTATCCCCACAGCTAACGCAGCACGAACGGTATCTCCACAACCTACTGCATCAATTGCGATTACTTTATTGCCGGGTACATGAAAATAATCCTTTCCATCAAATCCACAAATACCTTTTGCACCCAAAGTAACTACTAATTTGTTACATTGCAGTTTCTTGTGAAGTTTATCCATGCTTTCCTTAAGTGCCGCATGAGAAAATTCAGGAAGCAATTGTTCAGCTTCAGTATCGTTAGGAACCATTAAGTCGGCACCTTTGAAAAAGTCAGCATTATCCGGCTTGAAATCAACAATTACAGGTAATTTTTTTTTTCTGCATTCATTAATTATCTGCTGTGCATTATCTTTAGTAAAAATGCCTTTATTATAATCACTTAGAATCACGATGTTACATTCTGGCAACTCACTTAAGATATTTTCTGTTAAAATATTAGATATTTCAGGATCAATTTTATGAATATTTTCGTCATCTCTTCGCAGTAAATATTCATCATCCACATATAGGCGTGCCTTAACTGTTGTAGTTCGAGAAGGATCTTGATGTAAAAAATAATTGATATTGTGTGATCTGGCTAATTCAACAATTTTGTGATAATGTTCATCTTGGCCAGTTACTCCGACCAGTGTAACAGGAATTTGCAGAGAGGCAAGATTTGCCGCTACATTACCGGCTCCACCCAGTTCTTTTATTATCTCATGAGAACGATAAGCTCTTTTCCCCGGTTGCTCGGAATCAATTGGTTTGCTGTTTTCAGAATGACAGAATTCATAAATATCCAGCATTACATCACCAATCACAAGCACCCTGATATCTTCAAAACGCTGAACTTTATCAATTAGCTTCTTTCTGATATTATTCATAAATCAATTCTCCTAATAACTTGAAACTAGAAAAATTGCCTTGAATGTGATGTCAAAGATTTCCTGAATTAGAACTCTTTATTTAGAACAATTAATGAGTTCTGCTTAATAACATCTTTGTCTTTGCGTCCGGCAAATGCCGGTGTAATCTATACTCCTAACCATTTAATTTTAATGAGATTGCTGCGAATGTAACAGCGAAAAGCTTATCCCACAAAACGTATTTTTCCCACTTTCGTTCAAAAACTCTCTTTTACAGAATCCTGGCTTGTTAGCAATTCACTAAGGTAGTGATCTAAGCTTTTACCAATAATTCAAAAGATTACAACGGTGGTAAGATCGAGATAGTGATTAAACCAAATAATGCTATTGAATTCTGAGTATTCAAAAACAGTAAAGTTAATACGTTAGTTTCCTATAGTTGAGTCAATCAATCCATGAAGTAGAAATGTGAGAAAAATATCCAAATAAAGTAATAAAATAGAGAGATGTTTTTGAGATAAATTTCTACTGCAATGCAGTTCAACAAATTGATATATAAGAAGTAATCGAATTTCATCATTGCATTGGAATGTAAAATTTATTGAACTTGAATTTATGCTGCTGCATTATTTGATTTAAATAACTAAATTGCTGAAAATGATGTAAGAAATATAGTTTCAAGCACAAAAATATCTTTTTATTGAAATTATATTTGCTAATATTAAATATTTCATTATGTTTACTATAAATAAAATTTATGTATAGGAGATGGAACAAATGTTAGGAACAAATTTGAAACACATTAAAAGTGAAGAAGAATTCAACGAAGTTATTAAGAATAATGAAAATGTTATGATCTGTTGTGGCAGAATGGGGCCAATGTGTCTTCCTGTTTACGATGTTATGGAAAATCTGGAAGAAAAATATGAGAATGTAAAATTTTATGATATGGATTTTGATATTCCTGAAGCACATGTACTCAGAAATCACCAATTAGCCAGGGGATTTATGGGATTGCCTTTCACATTCTACTTCAAAAATGGAAAAGCTGTAAAAGCAACAAGTAGCATTCAGAACAAAAAGCAGATAAAATCAATAATAGAAGAGTATTTAGTTTAATCTACACTTCGATTTATCCCGAAATCTCGGGACTACTCAGTGTGACAGTTTTCTGTTTGTAAAACTAAACCATATCATCTTGAGTGCTCGGCAATTGCCGAATGTATCGAAGGGTAGAAAAATTTGAGGAAAAATAACATGAATGCTGAGCATTATGATGCAATTGTATTAGGAGCTGGAGCTGCAGGCCTGTCTGCCGGCATTTATCTGGCTCGTGCGAACTTGAAAACACTGATTATCAACGAGGGTTCGATTGGTGGGCAAATGGTTCTTACGCACGCTGTGGCAAACTATCCAGGAGTAAGAGAAGCCAGCGGTAGAGAAATATCACAGGTTATGAAAAATCAGGCAAAAGAATTTGGATGTGATATTGAATCTAATGTTGAAATTACCAAGTTAGATCTTACTTCTAAAAAGAAAATGGTAGAGATCGATGATGATGAAATATTCACTGCTGATGTAATGATTCTGGCTACCGGCGGAAAACCTAGGAAATTGGGTGCGAAAAACGAAGATAAATTTAAAGGATTAGGAATTTCCTATTGTGCTACTTGCGATGGAGATTTTTATACTGGCAAAGATGTGATTGTTGTTGGTGGTGGAAATTCAGCTTTGGAAGAGGCTGTTTCACTCACAAAATGGGTGAAATCAATTACGGTTATTCACCAATTTGATAATTTTCAAGCACATGAATATGCAATCGAACAGGCAGAAAAAAATAGCAAAATATCATTTATTCTGGAATCGAAAATAACTGAATATCTTGGTGAACAAAACGTTGAAGGCGTAATAATTCAGAATCAGAAAACAGGTGAATTTAGTGAATTGAAAACCGATGGAGTTTTTGTGTATATCGGTTATATTCCAAATACAGATAAGTTAAAAGATGTAATCCATCTTAATGAAAGAGAAGAAGTTCTATCTGATGAAAATATGCAGACTAACATCAAAGGTGTTTTTGTTGCCGGTGATGTGAGGGAGAAGAAATATCGACAAATTACTACTGCAGTTTCAGACGGAACAATTGCTGCATTAAGTGCGATAGAATATCTTCAAAGTTAATTGTTTGACATTATAAAATATTCAATTAACTTAAAATATAGAAATAGTATTGTGAGGTGTTAAAACATGAAGAAAGTTATAGTTTTTAGTACTCCAACCTGCAGTTGGTGTCGCAAGGTCAAGAGTTATCTGAAAGAAAATAGGATTAGGTTTACAAATGTGGATGTATCCAGAGATGAAAAGGCAGCAAGAGATATGGTTCGCAAAACTGGTCAGCAGGGAGTTCCGCAAATGTGGATCAACAATGTACCTGTGGTTGGCTTCGATAAGAACAAGATCGATAGATTATTAAATATTAAAAACTAGGAGAAATCATGAAAAATAAAGTAATATTAGTTTTATCTCTGCTGGTTCTGGCAGTGGTTCTGAATGCTGCAGAAAGTGGAAAACCGATCCAACTGAAGCTAGACGGATTTAAAGAAAATGTATTTGATTATGAGAACAATCAGCAGTGGAGTTATAAAGGTGATTTACCTGCAATAATAGATTTTTATGCAGATTGGTGTGGCCCCTGCAAACAGGTTGCACCCATTATGAAAGATTTAGCTGAGGAATATGAAGGCAAAATTGTAATTTACAAAGTTGATACCGATGTAGAACGACAGTTGGCCGGAATGTTCGGAATTCGCAGTATCCCATCAATTTTGTTTATTCCCATGGAAGGACAACCTCAAATGTCTGCTGGTGCATTACCAAAATCAGAATTTGTGAGAATGATCAATGAAGTATTGAAAGTTGATTAGTTCTTAACAAAGAAATAAAAAACCGGCATGTAATTTTTTACGTGCCGGTTTTTTGTTTATAGATTCTTTATTCTAATTAATCTCAAGTTCAGCGTAATATCCATCATCAACTCTTTCCATTTTATAACCGCGAGCTCTAAACATGTGCTGCATGATATGATTGGTAGCTAATACATTTGCACAGATTTTTTTGATGCCGCGAGCTTTAGCAATTTCATGAATATAATCGGTGAACTTATTACCCAATCCCTTATTCTGCCAGGGATCAGCGATTACAATAGCATATTCAGCAGTTTCATTGTATTGGTCAGCAATAAGGCGAACAACACCAGCCATCTTTTTTCTGCCTTCATCTTCAATTTCTGCAATGATGGCAATCTCACGATCATAATCGATCTGTGTGTATCGGATAAGCTGTTCGTGTGAAATATCACTGATCAACTGAAAGAAACGGAATCTCTGAGTACGTTCCGAGAAGTTTGAGAACATCTCTTTTTCCATAAATTCGTCTTCCGGCTTGATCGCTCTCAGAATAGCTTTCTGTCCATCTTTCATTGTATATGTAGTTGTGTATTCAGATGGATAAGGTGAAATTACCAGGTGTTTATTGCTGTTGTCATCGATCTGAACATAATCCTTATCCAGCATCACCTTAGCATCCAATACAATACCACCACGTTCGTCTACACCAAATGGATTGATGTCGATTTCATTGATCTGAGGGAAATCCATCAGCAAATACGCAAATTTATAAAGTAGGAATTGAATTGCCTGAATATCTGCTCCCGGCATTCCCCGATAGCCTTTAATTAATTTGTAAATCTTGGTGTCTTCTATGATCCTCATGGCCAGAGCCATGTTCAAAGGAGGAAGGCCAACGCGAGTATCTTTGAATATCTCCACTGCAACGCCACCCATTCCAAACACTATTGTAGGCCCAAAGATCGGATCTTTTTTACAGCCGATGATAAGCTCATATTTACGTTTCATCATCTGTTCAACAAAAACTCCCCTGATATCTGCATCAGGAACTTTCTCGGTAGAAGATTTCAAAATTTTATTATAAGCTTCTTTGGCCTCTTCTTTATCCTGGATATTCAGTTTCACACCACCAACATCTGTTTTGTGAAGAATATCTGGTGAAGCAATTTTCATAACCAGAGGATAACCAATTTCTTCTGCTAATTTTATGGCTTCTTCTTCGTTTGTTGCAATGCCGTTTTTGATTACAGGAATATCATAATTTGCCAGGAATTGTTTGGCTTCATATTCAGTCATCACAGATCTGTTATCATTCAAAACCATATTAATGAGTTCTTTATTAGCTTTTTTATTAGGCTGGAATTGAGTCGGTATTTGGGCCGGTGTTTCATGAAGGATCTGTAAATTTCTGGAGTAATCATACATTATCATGAAAGCTTTAACTGCATCTTCAGGAGTTTGGTAAACAGGTATATTATTGGCTTCTAAAATCTTCTGACCTTCATAAATATCTGATGCTCCCATCCAGCAGGCAAGAACTGTTTTTGTGCTTTTTTTAGCGAATTCTGTTAGTTCTTCTGCTACGGCTGTGGGATCGGTCATAGATTGAGGTGTTAGTATTACCAGAATTCCATCTACGTTTCTGTCTTTGGAACACATTTCCAATGCTTTGGCATATTGCACAGGACCTGCATCTCCCAAGACGTCAAGCGGATTCCCTTTGCTCCAGTGGGGAGAGAGGTGCTGATTCAATTCTTCGATGATCTCATCTGAAAGTTTAGCCAGTTTTCCACCATTTGCAATGAGCGTGTCGGTAGCAATTACACCAGGACCACCCGCATTTGTTACAATCGCCAGTCTATTATTAGTAGGTCTGGGCTGCATAGCAAGAGCCTGAGCAATATGGAAAAGTTCTTCAATAGTATCAACTCGGATAATACCTGCTCTTTTGAAAGCAGCATCAAATACGAAATCATTTCCTGCCAGGCTGCCGGTGTGGGACATTGCTGCCTGCGCACCTTCAGAACTTTTCCCTGCCTTCAATACAATGATCGGTTTATTACGGGCAAAAGCTCTGGCGGCACTCAAAAAACTTCTGGCATCTTTGAGTGATTCCATGTAAATCACGATACTGTTGGTTTGCGAATCTGTTCCAAAATAGTCGATCAAGTCATTAAAGCTTATATCCATCATAGAGCCGATGGAAACGAAGTGACTGAAACCAACATTTTGTTCTATCGACCAATCCAGGATTGCTGTACATAAAGCGCCACTTTGAGAGATAAAAGCGATCTTGCCGGGAAGTGCCATTTTACTGGCAAATGTTGCATTGAACTTGATCGAAGGTTTAATAAATCCCAGGCAGTTTGGTCCGATAAGACTCATGTCGTATTTACGAATAGTTTCAGCAATCTGATTCATCAATTTCTTACCTTCTTCACCAGCTTCAGCAAATCCGGCAGAAATCAAGAGAACACTGGAAACACCAGCAATACCACAATCTTCCACGATAGCAGGAGCTGATTTAGCAGGAGTGGCAATAATTGCCAGGTCAACTGTGTCTGGAACATCCAGGATCGTATTGTAGGTTTTCACTCCCAATACATTCGTTCTCTTGGGATTGATAGGGTAAACAATTCCATCAAAACCCGATCCGATGATGTTATCCATAAGAGCATGGCCTACACTTCCCTTACGAGCAGAAGCACCATATATTGCAACCACTTTTGGATTGAACATCTTTGTTAAATTGTTAATGCTCATGATTTCCTCTTTATATTTTTTTTTAATTAATTAAATTGATTTCCAGTGCTTTTTTAACAATTGCACGGTAAGTGCTTTGCGACCTTCATATTCGTAGAAGGTTTGTATCATTGAATCTGTGATTATCTCTTCATGCTGCATTTCATTATTGTTTATACCGTCCAGAAAATTATATAAACATTTCGGGAGAAGTTCGATGTTGTAACCACCTTCCAATGTGGCAAAAACGTTTTCGAAATTCTC
>QMNP01000352.1 GCA_003647825.1 Candidatus Cloacimonadota bacterium | reverse complement strand
TACAACAGGAATATGAAGCAGAACAAAAAGAGATCATCAAAAGTGAAGTTCAGAAAATGGCTTTTTATATCAGGAATTTGATATATCGCTATGAAACTTCGATAGATTATGATATTGAAGTTGCAAAGCAGGAGATTCTGGAAACCTTGGTTAAACAGCGCTTCGGCGAAAATGGTTATTTTTTTGGTAGTACGTTTCAGGGAGATCCCTTATTTTCTAATGGAGTTATCACAATTGGAAAGGGAAGTGTCTGGAATCTTACAGATCGCAACGGTGTGAAAATAATACAAGAACAAATAAAGATGGCTTCCAATCCGGAAGGAGGTTATGTCAGTTATCTCTGGAATAAATCTGGAGAAACAGAATCATCTTACAAAATATCTTATGTGGCTGGTGTTTCTGAATGGCAATGGGTTATTGGAGCAGGAGTTTATCTCGATGAAATTGAAAATCTAATCGCCACAAAGAAAGTTGAATTGCAAAGGCATGTGAGATACAGCATAATGATGTTGGGAATTGCAACGATTATTTTTCTGTTATTTTTCTATGTCATTGCCAAAATAATTTCCAAACGAATAAAAAGAAATTTCGACCTGTTTTTTAATTTTTTTCAAAACAAAGATGATTGTACTGCTCGTATCGAGAAAGATAAGTTGGATTTCCCTGAGTTCAAAACTCTTGCTCATGCTGTAAATATTATGATGGAAAGAAGAGAAAGATCTGAAAAAGCTTTGCAAATCAGTGAAGCAGAATTGACACGAAAAAATGAAGAGTTGGAAAAAGAGATTAATAACCGTATCAATGCTGAAAAAAGCTTACGGGAAAGTGAAAAAACTTTCCGAAGTATCGTAGAATCGTCTCCTTTGGGGATATATATTTATCGTTTGGAAGAAGATGATAGATTGGTTTTTGAAAGCGGGAATTCTGCAGCAGAAAGATTAACAGGAGCTAGAAACGAAGAACGAATTGGAATGACAATTGAAGAAGCATTTCCAGCTCTTGCCGATACAGAAGTTCCCGAGAAATATCGTCTTGCTGCAAAGAAAGGTGAAAACTGGTCAACTAATCAAATTAATTACAAAGATAATGTTATTCATGGTGTTTTTGAAGTGTCAGTATTTCAGATGCAGCCAGGAAAAGTGGCTGTATTATTCAATAACATTACAGATCGATTGAAGGTTGAAGAAGAATTAAAAGCTTATCGAGACAACCTTGAAGAAATGATCGAGGAAAGAACCAAAAGCCTTCTGGAGAAGACTTCCAGCTACGAAGATTCTCAGTTAGCTCTTTCCTTTTTGGTGGAAGATGTGAATGAAGCTCGTATCGAATTGGAAAAAGCTAATTCCGAAATGGCTGCATTAAATAAAGAGTTGGAATCTTTTTCCTATTCTATCTCACACGATTTACGAGCCCCACTTCGAGCTATCGACGGTTTTTCTAAAATATTGGAAGAAGAGTACAGTACTTCATTAGATGAAGAAGGTGAAGAGTATATAAAAATAATCCGCGATAACACTCAAATGATGGGTTATCTCATTAGTGATCTATTGGAGTTTTCGCACCTTAGTAGGAAAAACTTATCAAAATTCAGCTTAGACTTGAACAGTATAGTTTTAGAAGAATGTAATAAAATCAAAGGGGAATATCCCGATTTAGATATTGACTTTCGAATATCAGAGCTTTTACCCTTGAAAGGGGATAGGGCAATGATAAAACAAGTATATGCAAATCTTGTTTCGAATGCTGTTAAATATTCTTCTACTAGAAAGAAGCCAATCATAGAGATAGGCTGCAAACAAGACGAAGATAAAATAATATATTTTGTTAAAGATAATGGTGTCGGTTTTGATATGAAGTATAGTCACAAATTATTTGGAGTTTTTCAAAGACTGCATGCTGTTGAAGAATTTGAAGGTACTGGTGTTGGTTTAGCAATAGTTCAAAGAATTGTGGTAAAGCACGGAGGAAAGGTTTGGGCAGAATCAGAATTAGATAAAGGTGCAACTTTCTATTTCTCGATACCTATCTAAGACTCGAATATGAAGACTCGAGTTCAGAGGAAGGCAGTGAAACTGGACTTGAGTCGAAATGTACTTCCTGAACTCCACCCCGAATAAATTCGGATGTGAAGTCCAGTCTATCGAGACTCGAGTTCAGCAGAGCGAAGCGAGACTGGACTTGAGTCGAAACAACCAAGATTCTGAACTCCACCTGCTTTCAGCTTGTGAAGTCCAGTCTATCGAGACTCGAGTTCAGCAGAGCGAAGCGAGACTGGACTTGAGGTGGAACAACCAAGATTCTGAACTCCACCTGCTTTCAGCTTGTGAAGTCCAGTCTATCGAGACTCGAGTTCTGCAGAGCAAAGCGAAACTGGACTTGAGTCAAAATGTACTTCCTGAACTCCACCCCGAATAAATTCGGATGTAAAGTCCAGTCTATGGAATAAGGATTAAGTTATGCGATGTAAAAAAGAAGAATTTATGAAAGGCGAGTATTTTCATCTTTATAATCGTTCAATAGATAAAACCTTACTATTCAAGAAT
>QMNP01000351.1 GCA_003647825.1 Candidatus Cloacimonadota bacterium | reverse complement strand
ATCTATATTGTTAGTTGATTACTATTTATAGAGATTGCTTCGTAAGCAACAGCGAGAAGCAAACTCGCAAAGACACACTTTTTTTCTTTTCTCACAAAAACACTCTATTATGCAGAACTCATTATTTTCTGCGTTTCCAAAGAGGACTGCGGGAATAAATTTGGAAGAAAAGATATTTGTTTTCTTCTTGCCTTTCTCATATTCCCTCGCCATCTGGGAGAGGTAATTTCAAATTTTATATTTTACATTCGCAAAGTCGGAGCTTTGAGCTACGTTATTCATACTTCAACGCTTTCACCGGATTGGAATTTGCAGCTTTTATTGTACGGAAACTAACTGTGATCAATGCAATTATTAATGCAATCAAACCAGAAAAAATAAACACTTCATAACCGATTTCAGTACGATAAGCAAAATTCTGCAGCCATTTATTCATACCATACCAGGCAATCGGCCAGGCTACAATATTTGCCAGAATAACCAGTTTGGAAAAATCTTTGGAAAGCAATAACACGATCTCACCCACAGTCGAACCCAAAACTTTTCTTACGCCAATTTCTTTAATCCGTCTTTCAGTTGCGTATGAAGCCAACCCGAATAAACCCAAACAAGCTATTAGAATTGCCAGAACAGTGAAATACATGAATGTTATTGCCAGGTTTCTTTCTGTATGATGAATGCTATTGAAATGTTCATTCAGAAATATATAGTCAAACGGCATGCCAGGATGCATTTCCTTCCACATTTTTTCAATGTTATCCAGAATATTAAACACATTTCCAGGTTCTAATCGAATACTGATGAAATTTCTGTTAGGAGGATTGTAATACAATACCATCGGCTCAATTTTATCTCGCAGGGGATTAACATGAAAATCTTCTAAAACACCAATTATAGTGATTGGAATCATTTCTTCATTTTCTCGAATGAATGGATCTTTAAAAGTTTTTCCGACGGGATCTTCCCAGCCAACTTTCTTGACCAATGTTTCGTTAACCAGAATATTTCTTCCTTCCACTTCATTAGCTGCATCAAAATTCCTGCCTGCCAGAATGTTCAACTTGAAGGTTTCCACGAAGTCAGCATCAATATTCATTGTTTTCATCAACCAGGGCTGATCTTCACTATGTCCTTCTGGGAAAAAGCCATGCCCTTGACTGGCACCAGCTCCAGGATAATTTGAGGAAACACAAGTGTTTGAAACTCCGTTTATATTTCTGAATTGTTCTTTTAGAATTTCAGCTTTTTCAATAGTTTCTTCGCTCCTTAAGGGAAGAATTACTACATGGTTTTTATCAAATCCCAGCTTCTTATTCTGGAAATGTTGAAGCTGTTTATAGATAATTCCTGTACTGCTGATCAGAGCAATCGATATTATAAATTGGAAAACAACCAGCATGTTCCTGAAAATGGATTTTTTATTTCCTGCTACGCTTCCCTTGATCACTGAAACAGGATTGAAAGAAGCGAGATAAATAGCCGGATAAAGACCAGATAAGATTGCCATAAACACCATGAATGAGACACCGATAACAAGATACTTCCAATGCGCAACTAAGCTGAAACCAAGCTCTATACCGATCAGTTTGTTAAATGTCGGCTGCAGCAATTCAATTAGCCCAAAAGCAAAAAACATTGAGATAAGAGTTAGAATTATTGACTCTAAAAGAAACTGAGAGATGAGCTTGCTTTTATTTGCTCCTACTATTTTACGAACTCCAATTTCTTTAGCACGAATAGTATGATGGGCAGTTGTAAGATTGATAAAATTAATATAAGCAATGATCAGAATGAAAAGTGCGATAATCGAGAAAACATAAACATAGGTTATGCTGCCGTTGTTGCCGAGGTTATAGGAAAGATTTGAATAGAGGTGAATATCTTTTACTGGCTCTAGAAACAGCAGAAACTCCATTCCGGTTTCTTCCAGAGTTATCCCCATCTTTTCCATTGCCAGGTTTTTTATTTTATCTTCAAAAATTTCAGGATCAACACCTTCTTTAAGCCGAATATAATTATGAGCGCTGAAAGAGCCCCAATTCTGTTCTATATCTTCCATAACTGGAACTTGAATTACCGCATTGAATTTTATATGAGAATTTGTGGGTAAATCGGCACAAACACCACTCACCGTATATTCTTCTGTTTCATTCAAAGAAATTGTTTCTCCCACAGGATCAGCAGAGCCAAAATACTTTTCTGCCAAAGTTTCTGTGAGAACAATACTTCCCGGTTCAGAAAGAACAGTTTCTTTACTTCCTCTGAGCAATTCATAATCAAATACATCAAAGAATTCAGCCGATGCCTTGAAAAGAGATGTTTCAAAGAACTGCTTATCTTCAAAGCTCATCAGCTGTTTTGCCTGTCTTGGAAAAACACCAGCAGCAGCTTCTACATCAGGAAATTCTGCTTTTAACGCCGTTGGTAGCGGAACCATGGAAACAGCATATTCTATCGGTTGTCCGGTAATCTGGCCTTTTATAGTAACTCGATACAGATCTTCATAATTATGATGGAATTTATCATAACTTGTTTCGTGCAAAATGAACAGT
>QMNP01000350.1 GCA_003647825.1 Candidatus Cloacimonadota bacterium | reverse complement strand
TCTTTATGCGGAAGCAGGGTGAAGTGGAGGTGGCAGTCGCCGAGGTGTCCAAAGGAAAGATAATCGAGTTTTTTTGTGTTCAGCAGGTCGTGCGTGAACGCCAGGAATTCGGCGAATTTTTCCGAGGGAACGACGGTGTCGGTCATGAGGGTGAAGGCGTTACGCTGTTGCACCACTTCGAGGGCGTTGGCGGGCATGGAGTGGCGGGCTTCCATGAAGAGGGTTTGCAGGGATTCGCTGTCGAGCAGGATCATGGCGTCTTCGTCGATATCCAGTTCGGCTTCGGCCAGCCGTTCAAGCCAACCTTCGGCGGCCTCCAGTTCGTCGCGGCCGAACAGGGGTTCCTGAATGTAGATGCCGACGGTGTCGTCGCCCTGAAAAAAACGATCTTCGTGTTTCATATATTGCCGGGCGTTAATCCCGAAATATTCGAAGCCGCTCAGGCCGGAAAGGTCGCCGTTGCGCGCGGTTTCGACCGCCGCTAAAAGGCGCAGGGCTTCGGCTTCGCCGGGCAACGAAAAGAAGATATCAAGAAAGGCTTCGGGGCGTTTGGCAAGTTTCAGGGTGCAGGCGGTGACGAGTCCGAAGATGCCTTCGCTGCCGACGATCAGGTCAATAAAGTCCATCACCCCGTCGGGGGCGGAAAAGGGTCCCCCGGCATTTTTGATGTCCGGGCGTACGTAACGGGGCACGGGCCAGGGGGTGTCGCCGAGTTGAAAGGCTCCGTTTTCGGAAATATATTGTCCGCGTTCCGCCTGAATCAGGCGACCGTCCGGCAGGAGAAAGCGGATGGACTGGAGCCAGGAACGGAAGGCGCCGGTTTCGCCGGGGGTGAATCCGGAGCAGTTGCAGGCGATCGAGCCGCCGACGCTGGCCTCCGCCCGGCTGGTGGGGTCGACCGGGAAGCAGAGTGTTCCGCCACTTTGCTTTACCACGCTTGTGCGTAGATCTTCGATGATGATGCCGGGTGCGGTGGAAACGGTACGGGTTTCTGTGTTCAGGTCGGCTTCCGGGGTGGTTAGGTTGACGGTGGATAGCAGGATGCCGCCTTGCGGGGTGGCGCTTCCGGTGAGGTTGCTTTTGCCGCCCGAGAGGGTGACGGGGATGCCAGCGATGTGGCAGGCCCGCAGCACGGCGGCGCATTCGCGTTCGGAACGGGGCCGGGCGAGCGCATCGGCCTGCCCCGGCAAGTTGGAGCTGTCGGACGCAAACCCCTCAATGATGTCGGGCTCTAAAATCAGTTCCGTGCTGAGCTTTTCCCGAAGAAAGGTTGCGATCTCCGGCAGGTTTTCAATGCCGGTATGTTCCGCGCAGAACGAATCGAGTAAGGAGGTTTCTTCGGCGGTGAGAATCGGTTCGATCGTAAGAATGTGGCTGGGCATGGTTTTTCTCCTTTGACTTTTCGGACGAAACGGTAATGTATTTATTTCGATGATGTAAATATAATTCATTGCAAGGTGTCCTATGAAACAAGCCAGTTACAATGCGCCGGCGGTTACGAAGGCGGTGGAGGTGGTCGATCTGCTGAGTCAGTCGACGCGTCCGATGGGACTATCCGAGATTGTGCGGGCACTCGATAGCAACAAGAATATGTGCATGCGGATTCTTCGCACGCTGGAGGCACAGGGTTGGGTGTCGGCTGAAGAGGGACCGAAATATAAGCTATCGCTGGGGCTGTTCCAGATTGCGAGCCGTCCGCTGGCTCGGCTCGATATTGTGAATGAGGCGTTTCCTCTGCTGAGGGAGCTGTGGCTGAATATCGGCGTGAATGTCTATATGGGAATTCCGCATCAAGAAAAGATGTTGCGAGTAATCAATTTTGAAAGCACCGGAAGAATCCGAATTTCAAGCCCGGTCGGAACGACGACCGAGTTGTGCGAGGGAGCTGGCGGGATGACACTGCTGGCGCATTCTGCGCAGGATCGTAGGGATCAGATCGTCGGGCGTGCCGGAAAGCCCTCTGGAAAGTGCACATTCTGTACGCCGGCTAAGCTTCCGGATGCACTGAAAAAAATAGAGAGAACAAAACTGGCAATTCATGATCAAGGCAGCTTCAGGAGTCTCGCGACGCCGGTGTTTGATCACTCGGGAGCGGTGGTGGCCGCCGTGGCTTCCACGTTGCCTGCAAACGGAGAGACCCTCTCTGCGGTAAAAAACACAATTGGAAAAAGACTGATTGAAACGGCCGGAGCGATTTCCTGCCAAATGGGATATTTGAAATAACGGATAGATTATAAAAAAGGATGAAAAGATGAGTGTAGTACTAAAAGGAAAAACAGCGATTGTCACGGGCGGTGGCTCGGGCGTGGGCCGGGCGACGTGTTTGCCTCTGGCTGAAAAGGGTGTGAATGTAGCGGTCGGGGATCTGGCGTTTGATAACGCAACCACGGTTGCTGAAGAGATCGTCGGCTGTGGCGGAACCGCCCTTCCCTTGAAGGCGAATGTGATGGAGTCGAAGGAGGTCAACGCGGCGGTGGAAGCTGTGGTGAAGGCGTTTGGAACCGTCGACCTGCTGGTCAACTGTGCCGGGGTTTGTATTTTGAACCGGATTCTGG
>QMNP01000349.1 GCA_003647825.1 Candidatus Cloacimonadota bacterium | reverse complement strand
TTCTCGCTGTTGCTTACGAAGCAATCTCTATAAATAGTAATCAATTAGCAATATAGATTGCTTCAGCAGAAACTCTCTGATAGATGCTTCGCAAAGACAAAGTTTGTATTATGCAGAAGACTTGATTATTATTGTACAGATAAGGAGTTTAATTTTATGAAATTACCAGAAGAAGGTATGTTGATGCGGATTTACATCGGTGAAAAGGATAAAAAAGACAGTAAACCTCTTTTTGAAGCTATCGTTCTGAAAGCCAGAGAACTGAACCTGGCCGGAGCAACAGCCATCAGAGGAATAATGGGCTTTGGAGCGGATAGCAGAATGCATACTGCCAAAATTCTACGTTTATCGGAAGACCTGCCAGTACTAATTGAACTGGTTGATACAAAAGAAAATCTGGATAAAATCATTCCCTTTCTCGATGAGTATGTGAAGGAAGGATTGATCACTATGGAAAAAGTTCACGTGATCAAATACAGACATAACGTAAAATAAAAAAGGCAGTACTTAACTCATTCAGCATTACCGGATCAAGTCAATTCCTGTCTTCTCAAATTTTCGAAGACACACTATCTCGCAATCTCAAAGTCTCAGAATCTAACTTCTCACTTCTCATTTCTTATACTTAGGTGTCCACTCCAATTCCGGTTTTTCATAGCTGAGATTATAAAGATATTTTTCGATCTTCTCTTTCAAATTTTCATCGATCTCTTTTTTGATCGGATAAACGTTGGCGTTTAAAACTCGGTTTAGTAGATTTATGGAAGCTTTGATAGTTGTATCATAACCTTTGGGGCCAACGTTTTTCACACTGTCAGCTGGAGTGTGGATCATTGAAGTGGCTTTTCCACCGGCTCTAAATACGTTTACAGAGGGAATTTCGTAAGGTGTAAAAGGCATGCTATCGCTGCTGAAAATATCCAGTCCAGCTTTGAAAACCATACCGATTTCTTTGGTGATTCCATCAGTGTAACCTAGTAGTTCTTTGCTGCCTATCACATTAAAATGATCACTGCCGATCGCATCACCGGAGACATCAATATTTACTACCAGTTTTACTCTATCTTTGATTTCTTCCAGATGTTTTTTCACAAAAGCCTGGCTGCCCAGAAGTCCCAGCTCTTCACCACTGAAGAAGACAATTCTCAGATCGCGTTGTGGCTGATTTTTGGAGAAATATTCCAGGATTTTAAGAAGAGTTACTGTTCCACCGCTGTTGTCTGATGCACCAACACTATGAGCAACCGTATCGTAATGTCCGCAGGCAATTGTCAGATTCTCATCAAATCCTTTTCCTTTAATATCAACAATGATATTTTTAGCTTTGCGTTTTTCAACTTTCTGTTCAATTTCAATAGATATATTCTTACCTTCAAATTTACGAAGTTTTATGGCATCATCATGTGCAATTGTAAGAGAATGAACGTAACCTTCATTGTGGGAACTTTGCCTGTGAGATAAACTGGTGGCAGCTCTGTGCGGACTTCCCATTCCAATGTAAGCCTTAACTCCAGCAGCTTTAAGCTTTGGTGCCATTCCCCGAGTAAATCCATAGCACATCACGATCTTATCTTTGTAAGCTCCTTTGTTGTAATCCAGAATTTCGATGTTTTCCAGAACAAGCAATTCACCTTCGATCACAGCATTTTCATTAAGGCCATAAGGTAATGCTGCAAAAGTTTTTCCATCAGCAGAAATTGTTGCATTACCTGCATCAAATGAAACCAGATCAAATGATTCGAGCTTGGGTTTGAATCCCAGATCTTTGATATGTTTGCTTAAAATTTCAATTGCTTTCTTCTCGTTTGCACTTCCGGCCAGTCTTTCAAAATTCAGTTCTTTTACTACTTTGTAAGGATTGATCATTCTTCCCTCCGATTATTTTATTTAATCTACTCAAGCTCCCATTTTGAAGGGGAGATGCGACTTTAGTCGCAGAGGGGTTTTGTAAATGTTTTAGCAACCCCTTTATTATTTCCACTTGCGCGTTGGTTCAATCGTCTTGATTAAACCTATGTTTAGCTGAATCGTCCTCGATTCGTATTGAAAAAGCTATCGAGACGAAAGCCATAAATTATGTGAACATCTACGATCTTTAACGAACCCCCTTTAATTCCCCCTTACAAAGGGGGACAGATTTCTAACTTCTATTTGTTCATGAAGACATTTCATAATATTTTCTAAAATCATACTCCACACCAGTTTCACTTCCCTGATTAATACCATGTTCATAAATGTATTTTCTAAGCTCATTCATCCATTTCGTTTTATTGCCAGGATATTCTCCAACTGCTATTTGTGACCGGCGAATATTTGAAGTAAAAAGACGAGACACTATAATATCTCCACGTAGATATGGAAGCAGATTTGCCAGGATTTCAATGTAATTTGGAATGGAGAGCAATTCAATTTCACCCTCGTCTGCCAGACGTGCAATTTTTGTGTTTTTATAAACTACCAGGTTATGAAATTTCACTTGTTTTATATACTTATTAGAAGAAATGTATTTCATCGTTTTTAGCATATCATTTTCCGTTTCACCCGGAATTCCCATAAT
>QMNP01000348.1 GCA_003647825.1 Candidatus Cloacimonadota bacterium | reverse complement strand
TTTTGAATAAGCAATTCAAAGGAAAACTAGAATTTATTGAACAGGGAAAATTTCCTAAAGAATTTATAGAAGCTTTGGAAAGGTGGAATTATAGTGACGCAACCATAAAAACATACAAGCAAAATTTCAGTTTACTCATGAAACATTATCCCGATGTAGAACCGAGTGAAATTACACTTGAACAGATCAGGGAATATATTATTTATCTGGTTAAAGTAAAGAAGTATTCGGTGTCTTCACAGAACAACGCTATCAATGCAATCCGTTTCTATTATACGAAAGTGCTGCATAGGGAACTGGAAGATTTCTATGCACCAAGACCGCACAGACCTAAAAACACACCGAAAGTTTTGAATGAAAAAGAAGTGGCTCTTATTCTAAAAAGCCTTACAGATCTTCGTGATAAATGTATGATCTTTCTGGTCTATTCAGCAGGACTTACACCAAGTGAAATATTACACCTGAAACCTAACCAGATTGATTCAAAAAACATGAAGATCTTCATCAGTAGTGCAAAAGGTGATAAGGATAGATACGTTGTGCTGTCGAATAAACTGCTCTTCTTATTGCGAGAATATTTCAAAAAATACAAACCCCTGGAGTGGCTATTTGAAAGTTATCCAGGAAAACAATATTCAAAAAGAAAACTGCAGAAAGCTCTCCAAACAGCAGTAAAAAAAGCAGGGATCAACAAACCTGCTACACTTACGATCCTGAAAAATTCCTTTGCTGTGCACCTGATTGAAAAAGGAGTTGATATTCGCTATATTCAGCAGATGCTTGGTCATAAATATGCCAAATCAACCATGAAATATCTGAAGGTAAGCAAACGAGATTTGAAGGCTATAACAAGTCCATTGGATAATCTTGATGTATAAAGAGTGGAAGTGTATAAGCGAGTAAATATGAATGGATGGGATAAGTTAATGGGTTGATGACTTGATGAGTGAATTAGACTCGAGTTTAGAGGAACGATGTGAAACTGGAATTGAGGATTTTTGTCAAATTTGTTCTGAAGTCCAGCCTACAGATGAACTCCAGTCCAAAACGAAACCTGTCTTTGCGAGGTTACTTGCGGATATATTCTTACGAAGCAATCTCAGCTCCCGGGCAGGGATAAATTGAAAGGTTGATGGATTTAATGGTTGAACGATTGATGGGCATATCCGTGGTGACAGCACAAAGAGCTGTCAGGCTAGCATAGCAAAAATTAAGGTCGACCAATGATCGGGCACTACGGATTAATTTGTTCTGAAGTCCAGCCTACAGGTGAACTCCAGTCCAAAACGAAATGGAGAAAGGTATTTTATGAAATTGGAAACAGAAGATTACAAACTTACAGAGATTGAGAAAGATCGGTATAAGATCGAGGTTTATTCCTTCCAATTTAAGAAAGAACATGCTGCTAAAATCAATAAATGTTATTTCAGTGGACCGCAGCAATCCTGGGTGATGCCTCGAACAAAAGAATGTCTGAAACAATTTTTAGCGTTATTTCCCAAGAAAGAAAAAACACCAAAGCAGAAAGCCGTTCAGGATTTGATTGATCAACTTACCGTGAAGCGATACAGTGAGAGTACCATAGTAGTTTACAAAGATCATATTTTAAGGTTTTTTAATCATTTCCCACAAATTGATCCTTCTCAACTAACAGATGAAAATGTTAAAGAGTACATTCTGTTCCTGCTGAAAGAAAAGAGGATATCATTTTCATACCAGAAACAGGCAATAAGTGCAATTAAGTTTTATTTCGAGAAAATTCTGCGACGCGATACAAAGAAATATTATTTTGAAATGCCCAAAGGTAAGGAAGATAAATTACCGATCGTACTAAGCAAACAAGAAGTTAAAAAAATTCTGGATTGTACACGTAATCTTAAGCAGAGAAGCATATTATCTACTATCTATTCTGCGGGATTGAGATTAAGTGAAGTGGTAAACCTGAAAATCGCAGACATTGACAGTGAAAGAAAATTGATTTATGTTCGAGGTGGAAAGGGCAAGAAGGATAGAACTACTATTCTTTCTTTGGAATTACTTAAATTATTGAGAAAGTATTTTAAAGAATTCAAACCGAAACTATGGTTATTTGAAGCAAAAGCGGAAGTGCAATACAGCAAAAGTGGTGTACAGAGAATATTTTATGATGCTTTAAAGAAGTCAAAGATTGACAAAAAAGTTTCGGTTCATAGTTTACGTCACAGCTTCGCTACTCATTTGTTAGAACAGGGCGAAGATTTGCGTTATATTCAGAAATTATTAGGACACAAGAACTTTAAAACAACCGAAATATATACGCATATAACAGGAATTGGTCTAAAGAACATTGTGAGCCCCTTGGATCAAATTGAAATTAAAACAGAGGATAAATGAAATCCAGAAAAAGTTATTGTACACTTTTTTTTACTAACTATAGTTTGTTATGTACACTTTTTTCTGGCGTGAGTACGGATGTTATGCCCAGCCAGAATCTTTTGGGAGTCTTACGTGAAGTTGAGCTTTGACCTTGGATAGTTTGACAAAGTTTGAGGTGAATATAAAAGAACCCGTTCTTTGAAA
>QMNP01000347.1 GCA_003647825.1 Candidatus Cloacimonadota bacterium | reverse complement strand
TCATTGCTGTTCAATCTGAGAAAAGTGATAACATTGTTCGTAATTTAGTTAACGAAAAATTTGTTACAAAACCAAGTACAACTATCGCAGATTCTATTGCTGTTGATATTCCAAGAAATTACTGGATGACAAAGAAATTCATGGATGAATATGCTGGAGAATCGGTTATCGTAACTGATAATGAAATAATTTCTGCATCAAAAGTGCTGAGTGAAAATACGGGGATATTCTCTGAACCGGCGGCGGCAACAGCTTTTGCAGGAATCCTAAAGTATGCTGAAGAAGAACTAATTGACGAAAATTCCAAGAATGTGGTTTTACTTACTGGTAGTGGATTAAAGGATTTAAATTCGGTTCAAGGAATTATTGATATTCCTAAACCGATCAAGAAACTGGATGAAATCCAAATTTAATCTTGACGTTATAACGCTATAACGTTAATTATCCTTTTGGAAAAAGCAGGGGGGTTAATATGGCAACATATACAAAAAGAGCAACGGTTTATTTCGATCCTGAAATTCATCGTATCCTCAAGCTAAAGGCTTTGGATACAAACAGATCTATTTCTGATATTGTTGATGAGGCAATTAGGCTTGAATTGGCTGAAGATGCAGACGATCTGCAAGCAATAAAAGAGAGAGAAAATGAACCGACAATTTCATACGAAGAACTAATTGCAGATTTAAAGGCTCATGGCAAAATATAAACTGAAATTTGCTCAATCTGTAAAAAAAGATCTCCGAAAGATCCCCAACAACGATGTCTCAAAGATTCTCAATCTAATCAATTCCTTATTAGATGATCCATATCCAAATAATGTAAAAAAACTATCTCATAATAATAAATTTAGAATTCGTTTTCGAAATTATAGAATCTTATATAAAATATTGAACAATGAGTTAATAATATATGTGCTAAAAATTTCACACAGAAAAGATGTGTATAAATAACATTAATTCACACTAGATTGAGGTACTTATGAAATGCGTTAAAAAATTTGATGCCAGACCAAAATTAGATGGCTCATGGAAGTTTGTAGATGATTATACTTATGATGATATTTTGCATGGACAATTACTCTATTCCACTTGTCATCATGGTTATATAAAGAAAATAAATTTCCCAAAAAACTATAATCTTTCTGAATTCACAATGGTTTCTCCAAAAGATATTCCGGGTGATAATATTGTACCAGAACCTGTTTGTGATCAGCCCTTTATGGCAGATGATGAGGTTATGCATTATGGTCAGGTAATCATGGGCATTGCGCATCCAGACCGAAAAGTACTCCTCAAATTTATTAAAGAAACAGAAATAGAATATGAAGAACTTCCTGCCATTACAGGAATGAAAGAGTGCTTAGATAACGAAGAAAATCATTTTGGAAAAGAGACAACAATAGATCACAGAACAAATGAAGAACCAGATCCAAACTGGTTGTATCATCATAATGTATATTACACACCGCATCAAGAGCAGGCCTACCTAGAACCCCAAGGTGTAATTTCTGTGTATGATAAGAAAGCAAATAGCATGTTCATTCGAATAACTGCACAGTGCCCATTCTTTGTAAAACATGGTGTAGAAGCAATGATGGGTGATTCTGTTGATGAAGTGATCGTAGAGACTTCTGAAGGTATTGGTGGAGCATTTGGCGGGAAAGAAGATTTTCCTAGTTTATTTGCTGGCATCAGTTCTCTGTTATCTTATAAAAGTGGTAAACCTGTAAAAATAATTTTAGAACGAACTGATGATATTCAAATAACTACAAAACGCCATCCCTCAAGAGTAGAACTAGAAACTTGGACAGATCCAACAACAAAAAAGATTAAGAAATGTCGTATTGATTATCGTCTTGATGCGGGGGCATATCAAACACTATCACCTGTTGTTCTGGCTCGAGGAGTCTTGCATTCAATAAGCGGTTATTCTGTCCCTGATGTCTTTATTCGCGGACGTATGTTTAGAAGTAACACACCCTCTAATGGAGCATTCAGAGGTTTTGGTGCTCCGCAGGCATTTGCAGCAATGGAAGCTCATGTAGATAGAATTGCAGCAGATTTGAACGTTGATCCTTATGATTTTAGAAAGATCAATCTCTTCAGGATAGGTGATGAATTCCCAACAACACAAAAAGTTGTGGAAGAGAATCTTTCTGATTGTTTAGAGCGTGTTATCATAAAATCGGATTACCACAAAAAATTGAAAGAATTTGCAGAATGGAATAAAACACATAGAGATAAAAAGGGCATTGGAATTTCCGTTGGCTACCATGGTGGTGGTTATACCGGAAATGGTGAAAAAGTTCTTAATTCGGAAGTAAAAGTAATTATAGATAAAGATGCAAATGTTAAAATCTTCGTAGCAAATACCGATATGGGACAAGGTGCACATACTACATTAGCACAGATGTTCTTCGAGGCTATCTCGCATCCTCGCGAAAAGTGTTGGGTACAGCTCCCAAATACAAGTAAAACACCCGATAGCGGACCTACAGTAGCTTCCCGAACTATATATATTATTGGAAATCTATTAAGAAAATTTGCATTCCAGATAAAAGATAACC
>QMNP01000346.1 GCA_003647825.1 Candidatus Cloacimonadota bacterium | reverse complement strand
TTTCATGAGTAATTCATAAATCGAAACAGACTTAGTTTTAATTTCAATTTCATTAATGCCCAAATGCATTCGGATCAAACTGAAGAATTTTATTTTAATCATGGATTGAAGAGAATTTATAGATTACTTACTGTCAAATAATTCGTGTTATTCCCTCGGAAGTGGGAATCTAACTCTGGTTCCCAAGTTTGTCTTGGGAACCTACAAACTCAGGGTTATCTTGGAAACTATCTATGTACGTTACGAAGACAAACTTCGTAACGAGGTAAATTTGTAAAAAATACAATAGCCTTGCGAAGGTCGATTTCTGCGGCAAGTTTAAAAAACCTTCGCAAGGTTTGACATTATTTGATCAGGATCATCTTTTTGGCTACGGTTTGCTTCCCTGCTTTTACTTTGTAAAAATAAACACCAGAACTTAATTTGCGGTTGTATTTATCGGTTCCGTCCCACCAGGTGTTCTGTCTTCCTGCGGGAAGAATCTCATCTACCAAAGTTTTGACGATTTGTCCGCGAGCATTGTAAATATTTAATTTAACTTGAGATTGTTCTTTAAGTGTAAAATCAATCTGGGTAAATGGATTGAACGGATTTGGATGATTTTGATACAGAGCAATTACTTCACCTGGAGGAAGAGCTTTAATACATTCCAACTCTATTGGTACATAAAGCACTTGCCCAATTGAAGTTTTAAACTTTATAATTGCAGAGTAGTAACCAGGAGTTAAACTTGTTGTGAGAATGTTGATTGTGATAGTTTCATTTCCTGCTGGAGGAATAATACCACTAATTGTTTCAGAGTCTAACCAGGAAATGGGTGAATCAACAATCGAGAATCTATCAGTCAGATTTGTACAATTTAATTCTGAAGAAACAAGCTTAACTATACAGTTTTCCGAAGGTGGTCCGGGAACAGTGAAATCATATCTTCCTGTATTGGGAATCGCCGCTGCTAAAACTGACCAGGTAAATCCATTGTCGGTAGATAATTCAATATCTACAGTTTCAATCCCGCCGATATTTTCCCATAAAATGCTGTCATTTGTATTGTACGACATTGTTGTGGTTTCATCCGGATAGATTATATTCAAAGCAGAAATGGAAAATAAGCTATCGGATTTATCACTAACTTCACCGTCTTCTGAACTGATCCATATTTTGCAGTCATTAGAAAGTGGCCCGGAAAATGAATAAGCAAACTCACCATCATTTTCCGTAGAAGCAGATATCAGTTCATAATCTGCCTGGTTATCCCGTTGCAGCTCAATTTTCACATTTTCCAATGTTCCATATTCATTCCAGCGAATTGTATCTTGAATACCCGGTAAAATTGTTTCACCACCATTGGGATAGGTAACCCAGAGGTGGTCTTCGGTAGTAGAAAATACTTCTAATGTTCCACTAATAGAATGCGGGGCAGCCCCGGTTCCATCACCTTCAATAAACCAATCAATATAAACAGGATCTTGTATATTTGGATCGATAGTTAAGTTTACGTTCATACTGAAAGGGGAACCTATTGATAAAGGATTGCCATTGCCAAAACCCCAACTTACTTCAGCTCCATTCCCTGTTTCTTCATTCCAATTCAGATCTGCCAGGTCGGTAGCACTATTAACAACGACACCAACGGGAAAATCAATCCTAACACCATAAACAGGTTCATTATCGGGGCTGTTGTGTACCAGGTAAAAAAGCATATCTCTGGGCATAATCGGAACATAATTACCACTTAATTGAATTATAAAATCATTTTCCAAACTACGGTTCTGGTTACTTTCGGTACGGCTTGTGCCACGTCTGAAATGGCTGAAAGACATTTCATATTCAAGATCAGTATTTGTTTCTGCCTGGTTGAAAAGAGTTATTTCCAATGATACTGTCTTATCAGATTCTGCCACCACAGAAATCTCAGTTTTATCAGTTGTAAGATATGGAATCGATTCGTTTGGCCTGCATTGGATCCATATTGCAGTTTCGGATTCTATGGGATGAGCACTAACAGCATCAATACCCGCAAAAGTAAGCAGCAATCCCTCTGTTTGAGTTTCATTTTCGATGCCTATCGTAGCATAATGATCGTCCTGGTCTATGTTGTGTATTTCTTTGTATTGGAATAATATATCACCATCTATATTGCCGGAATCGTAATAATCCGGGTCGTAAAAAATTACTTCAAAGGTATTACGATAAGTTGGATCGAGAACATTTCCCCAATCTAACCATTCAATAATGAATCTATGTTGTTCAGTATCGTGTTGGATGTAAATCTTTCCACCATCCAGAGCATCCCAGAATGGAGCTACCATGCCAGCCGGACCAACACCAGAAGGAATGTTACGGTTTCGGAAGAAGATCTGATCTGTGGTTCCCATTGCCAGGTAACCTTCTGAACAAACAGAAATTGTGCTGTAGAATTTACCGAAATAGCGAACTTCAAATGGCATATTTATAGTTTTGATGTATCCATCAATTATTGTATGGTCAGCATTCATTAAGATACCAGAACCACCTTGATCGGGATCTAATTCTACCCAATCATAAACCGGTGATTGAAAATCGCCCACATCACT
>QMNP01000345.1 GCA_003647825.1 Candidatus Cloacimonadota bacterium | reverse complement strand
TGGAATCGTTATCTCTGGAGGTTCGAAAATGTTGACCGACGAATTTGACTGGTTGGAACTATTAGGGGAGTGGCTTAGATATTTCGCTAAAAAGCATGTTCCAATTCTGGGTATTTGTTTTGGCCATCAGATCATAGCTCACGCCTGGGGTGGTAAAGTTCTGGATAATCCCAATGGAATAGAAGTTGGGACAAAGCAGATTGATTTTAGAAAAGAAGTAAAAAATGACCAACTTTTAAAAGAATATTATCCTGTTATTAATGCTCAGGTTTCTCATGTTCAGTCGGTAATAACTCTACCAGAAGATACGATTGTTCTGGCATCTTCAAAACAGGAGCCATATCAAGCTTTTAGAATTGGAGAGAATATTTGGGGATTGCAGTTCCACCCAGAATTTAATGCAGATATAATTAAGAAACTTATAGTAAGTAAAGATAAGAAATATCCTGGGAAAATTGATGTTGATAGGTTACTGGCAGAAGTAAAAGAAACTCCTGAAAGCTATAGTATATTAAGAAAATTTGGAGAGATAGTTACTTCAAATTCCTGATCGATTTATAAAGCTGTAAAAACTCACTTTCCGTCAACGTCTCCCCTCTGCGAGTGAGATCGATAACACCTGAATCCTGTAATTTTTCTATCTGCTCCACCGAGATCAACTCACGCAAATTCCTACGCAGCATTTTTCTGCGATTCCTGAAAGCAGTTTCTACAATCTTCCAGAAATATTTTTCGTTATCAATTTCTGGTTTATCTATTCTTGGAACTAAGCTTATCACAGCCGAATCCACTTTGGGCGGCGGATTGAATACATGCGGTTTAACGGTAAATTCATATTTTACATCGAAATAAAATTGCATCTTTAATGTTAATATCCCGTAATCTTTGGTTCCCAGTTTTGCATTGATCCGCTGGGCAACTTCCTTCTGGATCATCACCACAACTTTAGAGAAATGATCTGCAAACCGCGAAACTTCAAATAAAAATGGCGACGTGATCTGGTAAGGCAGGTTTGCAACAATTTTTACTTTATCCGCAGGCAGGTATTTTTCCCAATCAGCTTTTAGTACATCCTGTTTAACCAGGTTTATAGAATTTCTAAAGTAATATTCCAAGTGATCATAAAGGGTGTTATCAATCTCAAAACAAGTTGGTTTGATCCCTCGTTTTACCAGCTCTTCTGTAAGAATCCCTTTACCTGGCCCAACTTCCCAAACCGATTCATGCGATTTTATTTCTGCCAGATCCACGATTTTTCGGATAATGTTTTTATCTTTTAAAAAGTGCTGACCCAAACTTTTCTTGTGATGAAAATCAGCCATTACATTGTCTCCAAAATCTTTTCGATCTTAGTTTTACCGTATTTATAATCTTTGTTACAGAAGTGGCAGTGAACTACAAGTTCTTCATCTTTCTCGATAGCTTCCTGCAGTTCTGCTTTGGAAAGAAGTTTTAAACCATTTTCAAATTTCTTGTAGGAACAACTACATTTATATTCAGCATTAATCTCTTCCAGAAATTCAGGTTTGAATCCTTTTAAAATGAATTTCTTAATTATCTTTTCAATGGAAAATCCCATATCCATTACATCCGTTAAATTAGGAAATTTTGCCAGGTTTGTTTCTAATTGGGTAATCACTTTCTCGGGAGTATCCGGCATTAATTGCACGATAAATCCACCAGATTGCCGAATACTGCCGTCCGGCTCGATAAGCACACCCAATCCGACCGAAGAAGGCACTTGTTCTGATGCTACAAAGTAATACGTGAGATCCTTGGCAATTGTTCCGTATTTTATTTCTACCTGCCCCATATAAGGATTTTTCATACCCAGATCTTTGATGATCGTCAAAGTACCATTTCCCACTGCTGTTTTAACATCAATTGTGTTTGTATCTTTATTTATTGGAAGCTCTGCCTGCGGATTATTAACGTAACCTTTTACTTCTCCAACTCTATTAGCAGTAACCAGTGCTTTACCAATGGGGCCGTCTCCATCGATTTTTAATGTAAGTGAATCATTGGTCGATTTCAAATCCATTCCCATCATTAGCGCACCGGATATCAACCTTCCTAAAAGCACCGAACTGGTTATGGAAAGATTATGTAGATCAACAGCTTCCTGCACCGTAGCAGTTGAATTTACTGCAAAAAACCTGATGAATTTATTGTCGGTAATTCCTCGTAAAACCTTATCTTTCAAATCTAATCTCCCTGCATATTTCCATATTCTCAACTCTAAAAACATGCATTAATAGAGATAAATTCATAGCAGTAGATGAATTTGTAAAGTTAAATAAATAATGAAATCATCAGATTTTCACTAATCGCTAAAAAATACTTTGACACATAAAACCCACCTTCATAAAAGTGCACACGTGTTTTGAGTGAAGATTGAATTTTACGGGGGCGTAGTTCAGTTGGTTAGAACGCCTGCCTGTCACGCAGGAGGTCGCGAGTTCGAGTCCCGTCGCTCCCGCCATAATAAATAGAGCCGGTCTGTTAAGATCGGCTTCTTTGTATTTGGAAGGTCTATGTTTTATACTTACATAATCTACTCAGGAACTAACGATCGTTTTTATGTTG
>QMNP01000344.1 GCA_003647825.1 Candidatus Cloacimonadota bacterium | reverse complement strand
TATTGGTGTGCAGTATCATCCCGAATTCAAATCCCGACCAGATAAACCACAACCGATATTTAAAGCTTTTGTAAAAAAGGCTGCGGAGTTGAAGAAATAATGTGCACTGTTACCAACCTTGTCTTGTTGTATCTTGCGAGATGATACTGAATTTTATTGTTATTACTGCTTTTACTGTGAAATTTGTTATTGCTGTTGTT
Source organism: Candidatus Cloacimonadota bacterium (assembly GCA_003647825.1). Lineage (GTDB taxonomy): Bacteria > Cloacimonadota > Cloacimonadia > Cloacimonadales > TCS61 > B137-G9. The sequence goes on along the minus strand of QMNP01000344.1, from coordinate 2,393 downwards.
TTGCACTTAAAAATAAGCTGAAGGAATAATTATGAACATTGAAACAATACAAGATCTACTTAATTTGAATGTTGTACAAACCCAGTTTGTAATAGCAGGGGGAGTGCTGGTTCTAGCATTTGCCGCTTACTTTATTTCCAAAAAAATATTGATGAAAGTGATCTTGAAATTTAGCAGAAAAACCAAAACATTGTGGGATGATAAATTAGTAGAGCGAAAAGTATTCGACAAACTAAATGTGATCATTCCTTTGATGATAATCTATTTTTCGGCATATTTATTTCCTGTTCTTCAAATATTTTTAAAACGCATAAGCAAGGCCGGTATCGTCTGGTACACGATCTTGGCAGCTTCGGCTCTGCTTTCTGCTGTGAATGATATTTATCTAACGACCAGAAGAGCAGAGAATAAACCCATTAAAGGTTACCTGCAGATCGTTAAAATATTCTTCTTTATTATGGGCTGTATCGTTATTTTAGGAATACTAATGGGAAAATCTCCCTGGGTTTTTGTAAGTGGATTAGGAGCAATGACTGCAATATTGCTGCTGATTTTCAAAGATACAATTCTCTCGCTGATCGCAAGTCTGCAGATCTCTTTCAATGATCTGATCAAGATCGGAGATTGGTTGTCTGTTCCACAGTACAATGCTGATGGTGATGTTATCGATATTGCACTTCATACAATAAAAATTCAGAACTGGGATAAAACAATTTCAGTAATCCCAACTCATAAATTGATCGAAGGAACTTTTAAAAACTGGCGGGGAATGCAGGAATCCGGTGGAAGGCGCATCAAAAGAGCTGTGCATATAGATATTTCCAGTATTAAATTTTGTGATGATATCATGCTGCAGAAATTTATGAAATTCCAGTTGTTACAGCAATATCTCACTGCACGATTAACAGAGATCAAAGAATACAACACTAAAAATAAGATTGATACATCTGAAATTGTAAATGGCAGGAACTTGACTAACGTTGGTGTTTTTAGAAGATATATTTTGGAATATCTAAGTAATCATCCGCATGTGAAAAAGGATATGACTTTCCTGATAAGACAGTTGGCTCCAGGCAGCACAGGACTTCCCATAGAAATCTATGTGTTTTCAGATGACATTGAATGGGTTAATTATGAAGCTATTCAGGCAGATATTTTTGATCATATTTTAGCTGTTGTTCCTCAGTTTGGACTTAAGGTTTTTCAATACCCAACTGGAGGATTTGTTATTCCAGATGCTTTAAAAAAATCCTGAACTAAATTAATTCAAACCGTTGAAGGAGCAATAAAATTAAAAAAGGTACAAAAGTATTACTGAATCTTATATTAGCAGGAATAGTTTCTGCCATTAGTTATATTAGTTTTAAGAAAGGGGTGGAAACAATCGGAAAGTGGATGGAAGAAGAAGAAAACAAGAATTCCTAATCCACTACCTGTATCTTTATTTTCTTATTAATTCGTCCATTACTTTTGTGACCCACGATTTTGATAGTTCCGATCTCAGATGTGTTCTTCACGTGAGTTCCGCCATCAGCCTGCAAGTCCAGGTCACCGATCTTCACAACTCTAATCTCAGTTAAACCGGATGGCAGCAGATTTATTTTGGTTCTTAGAACTTGTGAGAGTTCTGTCTGCTGTTTCTGCATCTTTTCGCTGAGAGCATTCAATTCATTAGAAAGGTGATAGTTCCTAATGCTCTTTTCAATAAGCTGTACCCAACGTTTATTAATTGGTTTCAGATCTTTTTCCTGATAATCGAGAATTGTCTTATACTTTTCTTTATCCCTCATTATCAATCCTGCTACTTTCTTTTGCTCAAGACAGCTGATTTGGATTCTGGAAATTGTCAATGGGGATGATGTTTTAAAGCTAATGCAATGTGATTTCCAGCTTTTGCTTATATCACACTGAGCTAGTTTATCCTGAGCTTGACGAAGGGAAGTGTGAAGGAATTCTTTGTAAGTTAGCTTACAAGAGGACTCTATCCTTCGATGAACTCAGAATAACAGAATACAAAACACAAAGATTCCTACTACTCCCACCTGCACAATCCAGTCATACCAATTAAGTTTCTGCAGGTAGAGATATGTACGGGTTGGGTAAAGTCGAAATGCCCTGAGTTCCAGGGAAATAGCACGATAACGTACTTCGGAGATAGCTCGTGCCACCACCGGGAACAGTAGAGAGGTGTAGGCTTTGAAGCGTTTAATAATTGGCAGCTTTCCCAGTTCAATTCCCCGCAGGAAAAGTGCTTCGCGGCTGCGCTGGAACTGGCGACCAAAAATGGGGATAAAGTGAATAACTGTAGCTACCAGGAAAGAAATTTCGTAAGGAAACTTCCAGGCACGGAAAGCCAGCAGGTAATCGTAATAGGGAATATCAAACAGCATTCC
>QMNP01000343.1 GCA_003647825.1 Candidatus Cloacimonadota bacterium | reverse complement strand
GCACAACAAATAAGCATCGTATAAGGCGAAGCCGCAATATGTGCTGAATGTTGAAGTAAACCCGTGCGGTGGGGGTCATACCTTATATATTGTGGAATCAATTTTGCAGGTTGTCTGCCCGAGGTATCAGTAAAATGTTATTGGTGGGAAAGAAGTAGCAGTTTTTATCCAAAGTAATCTTGAAAGATAGGGTTTTTACTATTGTGTTTCATGGTACTGCGCAGTATTCCTTCAAAAATACACACATCCGGGCATACCTGTCTCATTGCGGTTTATGCCGGTTATTTAAATTACTGGAATTACTGGACTAACGTGTTTTATAAAATCCTGTTTTTGAGGAGGCGGGGCCCTGCTTGAAGGCCTGAACCTGTTTGGGATAATTTCAGTAACGACCATTCTCCCTCCGCATACTTTGCAACATCCCGGTCGTACCCCCATACGGTTCAATGCTTTTACTGTCCTTTCCTCCGATGACAGTTTTGCCGGGGCAGCTATGTGCAGGGCTTTACGGATTATCGATAATGACTTAGTTTTTGATGCACTCGAAAGAAACCCATAGTGCCTTATCCGCGTAAATCCCGGTGGCAGGATATGCTGAACGAACAAACGCAGGAAATCTTCACCTTTCAGTGTCGTTACCTTTCGTTGGTAGTTTTGGTTGTAATCTTTCCAGGTGAAAGTTACTGTACTGTCAGTTACTTTCAGGATACGGTCGTTTGATATGGCTGTGCGGTGCGTATATCTGCCCAGGTAAGAAATAACCTGCTGCGGACCGCCAAACGGCTGTTTGGCATACACCACCCAATCTTTATCAAACAGGCCCTCCGGCAGAGTACCTTCAATTTTGTTGGCCTTGAGCAACTCCCGTACCCCTTGAACAAAACGTGCCCTGAATACACTGCTTAACTGTTTTACGCTAAACAGATATTTACCTTTGCCACGGGAGTGTTTCCACTTATTACCGGGTGTTAAAACACCTGCCGGAACGATCAGGTGCAGGTGGGGATGGTAATTAAGGTTCTGGCCCCAGGTGTGCAGTATTGCTGTTGCCCCAGGTTTCCCTCCCTGCCAACGCTTGTCCTTTGTTTTGCCAAAATCATGTAACACATCCCAGGTTGTGCTGAAAAGCAAATTATACATCTGCCGTTGATTCTGCATAAACAACCCGTTCAGCTTATCCGGAACCGTAAAGATCACATGGAAATACTTTACCGAAAGCAGGTCGGCCTCACGGTTGATGATCCATTTCTCTTTATCTATAGCCCCGCACTTCGGACAATGCCTGTTGCGGCAACTGTTGTACGCTGTCCTGACCTTACCACAATCTTCACATACCTCGATATGGCCACCCATATATTCTGTACGGCATTTCTGCAATGCATTTAATACCCTCAGCTTATGGGCAGGAAGCTTGTTGACGGAGTTGTATGAAGCAAGAAAGTTGTGGATTACATCTGAGAGTTCCGCGGTATCATACATTGACTGCCGGATAAAGAATGTCCAGGCATCCTTTTCGCTTCTCATAATCTGTTTGGGCTATGTGCAAATAGATCAATGTTGTTTGGATGTTTGAATGCCCTAACAGTTCTTTCAATACCATAATGTTCTGACCTGATTCCAATTGATGGGTTGCATAAGTATGACGCAAAGTGTGGACACTGACAGGCTTCTTTATGCCGGTCATTTTTAAGGCCTCTTTTAATAAAAACCTTACACGGGTTTTGCTTATGGGCATCCCCGGCCTGTTGAGGTTCTCAAACAAATAAACCTTTGGCCTGTTTATTGTCAAATGCTTTTTTATGCCCCTTGCTGCATGTGTTGACATGGGAACATAACGGTCTCGTTTATTCTTTGGCTGACGGACATGGATTACAAGGCGGTCAAGGTCTATATCCCGCAATTGCAATGAAACCAGCTCGCTTATGCGGATACCCGTATCATAGGTCAGGCCAAACATGATCTTCTCCCGAATAAGTACAGGTGCATTTAACAACTGCTTTATCTCCACGGAAGACAATACAACCGGCAGCTTATTCGGACGGTCGATCTTTGGTAATGACAAAACAAGCTCGTCCTTGCCAAACAACTGATACAACTTTCGCAAACCATAAACTAAATGCTTATACGAACTCAAGGCATCGGTATCGCGCTGTATTAAGTAATACAAATACTCCTCTAACTCATCATTGTCTATTTCAAGCGGGGTCCGCCCATAATACAATGCCAGCTTCGACATCTGTCGAACATAATTCTGATGGGTAGACTGTGATTTGCCATTGATTACCAATTTTCGTGTGAACTCTTCGCTCATCTGCTGAAATCCCATTACTTTGTAACAGGCTCGTGAATAATAAGTACCTTTACTCATAACTATTGCTTTTGTTGATTAATAATTTATGAGTATACTTATTTTTGTATAACTTGTATGGGCAATAGGCTGCCCCGCCTTATGGCGGGGTTTAGTTCAATCGAGTAGACGGCTGACTACCCAATGGTAGCCAGTGCGCCTCTCACACCACCGTACGTACGGGTCTCGTATACGGCGGTTCTCTAAATCATAGGAAACAACGAATTAGGATTGTAGACTATCGAAATCTTTTG
>QMNP01000052.1 GCA_003647825.1 Candidatus Cloacimonadota bacterium | reverse complement strand
ATCATTAATTACATTAGATATTTCGTTATTTTCTACAATCTCAAATTGCATTGATATTTTTCGTTTGTTATCGCTCTGATTAAATATCTTGTCTGCAATTTTTGTGTCATAAGTTATTTTTTGGGGTGAAAATGCTCTTAATAAACCAGACCTTTTACCTCCAAAAAAAATTGAAATCAATATTGCTATTAATATAATTACAAATTTTACGTCATTGCGTAATCTTAACATTACCTTCTCTCCTTACTTTTTATCAATAATTCCCCTGCATGCTGTAAGGCAAGCTCACTTTGCGAGCCCGACAACATCCTGGCAATTTCTATTTTTCTCTCATTATCGGTCAATATATTCACATCTACTTCCGATGATTTTTTCTTATTTTTTTTGGTAATAGCAAAATGTTTATCGGCATAAGCGGCTATCTGCGGAAGGTGGGAAATACAAATTACCTGGTGATAATTGCCAATTTTATGAATAAATTCTGCTAATAATTCAGACGTCTTTCCTCCAATCCCTGCATCAATTTCATCAAAGATAATGGTACGATTATCAAGTCGATCCGATAGGATTTTTTTAATCGAAAGCAGGAATCGTGAAAGCTCTCCTCCAGAAGCAGCAATACGAAATGGCTGCAACTTAACTCCTTTATTTGCAGAGAAATAAAAATCTATTGAATCTAATCCTTTGGAATTAATACCATTTAATTTGGCTGAATATCCATTAATGTTTGTCAGCTTTTCAAATTTTATCTCAATTGCTGCATCTGGGATGGCCAATTGTTTAATATTTGCTTCGATCTCTTTAGCAAATGCATTAGCTGCTTTTTTTCTTTTTTGGGAAAGCTGTTCTGCTGATTTTATTACTTTTTCAATTTTCTGATCAATTTCATTTTTCAAACTGTCAATTTTTTCTGAATTACTGGAGTAATCTTCGATTTCATTCTGCATTTCATTTTTATATTCCAGAATTTCTTCTAATGATCGTTTATATTTGTTACACATGGAATTAATGCTATTTAATCTATCTTGAACTTCATCCAATCGAGAACCATCAAGATCAATTACATTTTGTATTTCCCGCATTCCGCCTATCGTCTCATCGAGGTTGGTTAGTGCTTCTCGTAAATTACTCACTGCTTGTGAAATGATCTCATTATCTTGTTCAAAATTTGATAATTGCCCCATAAATGAACTTAAAGTATCATAAACTGAATTCTCTTTTTCATAAACAAGCTGCTCCATTTCAGAAGCGAGATTCAAAATAGCTTCTGCATTAGAAAGCAAATTTAATTCTGCTTGCAGGGTTTCATCTTCATTTAATTGAGGACTTATAGCGTCAATTTCCTGTACTTGATATTCATAAAGTTTAATTTTCTCGGAATGTTCTTTTTCTTGTCTTATTAATTTTTGTAATTCTCTAATTTGATTCTCCAGAGAAAGAAAATTATTCTCGAATCTTGAACGTTCTAAGATTAAATTTCCATAAATATCCAAGACTTCAAGTTGATAATCTCGATCAAAGAGTTTTTGCTGATCCCGCTGACTATGAAAATCTAATAGAGCATTGCGAAATTCCAATACGATAGAATTAGCAATTCTCCTACCATTTAAAAAACTTTTACTGCGATAGTTGATTCCGATTTCACGTCTTATAAAAAGTTCTTCTTCACTTTTATCAACATCAAATTTACTTAATAATTCCAATAAAAGTTTATTTCTGTAATCGATATCGAATACTGCTTCCAAAATAGCTGGTTTAGTTTCATTACGCAGCATTCCAGCATTAGTAGATCCTCCAAGAATGAGATCAATAGCACCAACTATTATCGATTTTCCAGCACCGGTTTCACCTGATAAAACTTGCAATCCATCAGCAAATTCTACTTCAAGTTGGTCAACAATTACAAAATTCTCGATCTTTAAACTTTTTATCATTTTCTGCCCATATGAAATTTCTTTCGAAGGATCTGATAGAATGTTTTATTGGTAAGTTTGATAACTTTAACTTTCCTGTTTGCTTTTGTAACAATGATCTCATCTCCTCTGTCAAGCTCGATAGCATTTCTTCCATCAAGTTGCAAAACACCTTGTTCATGTGAATCTTGAATAAGAAATACCATTTTATCCTGAGCTGGAAAAACCATTGGTCTAACACTGAGAATATGTGGATTGAGCGGTGCAACAATGATCGCATCCATTACAGGAGATAGTAAAGGACCACCAGCAGAAAGCGAATATGCAGTAGAACCGGTGGGCGTAGCTACAATAATTCCATCACAACGAGTATCGACCACAAAACGCTGATTGCTGATAAATTTTATCTCAAAAAGGCGTGGAGTTTGTCCTTTGTAGATTACCGCATCATTCAAGGCAATATCTGTGAGAACAACCTTATTTCTTCGCTTAACCACAACATTTAATAAGAGTCTTTCCTGAATTTTAAATTTATTGTTTATAAGATCATCAATCGATTTTTCTAATTCATTCAAACTGCTATCTGCCAAAAAACCAAGTTTGCCAAGATTTACACCCAGAAGTGGTGTTTGGAGTTTCAGAGAATAATGAACTGCCCGCAGGAAAGTCCCATCTCCTCCAAACGAGAGAACGTAATCTAATTTTGTGTTAATCTTCATTTCCGTGATGAAACCAGGTATAAATCCGTTCTGTTCTTTAAATTTAAATAAGTTCAATTCCTTGGTATTATGCAGTTTTTTTAGTAGATCGAACACCTTGTTATTGTTTATGTAGTTTGGATTAAAAAATACAGCAAAATTTTTCATTATCCATCCTTATTTATTAGACTTCATTGCAATGATTCTAAAAGCCGTATATATGAATCATAACGTTCCACGGGAAACTCTCCCTTTTCTACAGCAGATAACACTGCACACTCTGCTTCGTGGTTATGACTGCAATCATCAAATTTACATTCTTCATACAATAAATCAATTCCAGGAAAAATTCTAGAAATTTTATATTTATCATCTCGATGCAAACCAAAGGTTTTAATGCCTGGTGTGTCAACTAAATACCCGCCAAAATCCCATTCTATCAGCTTGGCGCTGGTTGTTGTATGCATACCTTTGCTGGTTACATCGCTTACATCTGCAACTCTGAGATTCAGATCCGGCTGCAATTTATTGATCAGAGATGATTTACCTGTTCCAGAAAGCCCTGAAAAGACTGATTGTTTATTTGCTAATAGGGCTTTTAGTTCTTCCAAACCATAACTTGTTTCTGCGGAACAGAATATCACTTTTATATTACTTTTGGAATAAAATTCTATTTCATCTCTCAATAGCTCAAAATCTTCTGCAAGATCAACCTTATTCACACAGACCACAGGAACAATGTCAAATAAACGGGCTGTACAAATGTAACGATCAACTAAACCCAGGTTCAAATCCGGCTCTTTTACTGAAGTTGTAATAATTACCTGATCCACGTTAGAGGCAATGATCACTTCACTCTGGAAATTATTTTCTGAAAATCGGGATAGACTGTTCTTGCGAGGTAAAATCTCTTCAATTCGTGGTTCTTCGGCAAAATCCACATTCACATAATCTCCCACAGCTATTAAAGTGCGGGTTCCATAGTTCAACTGTTTCAATCTTCCACTCAAATAGCATTCCAGTTTTTCATTACCTATTTCCACAAAAAAGGTGTTGTTGCTCTTAACTTCCAGCACTCTGCCTTTTTTTAATTTCAGGTTAGATTTTGAACTGATTTCTGCCTTACCTAGATTTTTTTTAGCAGAGCGGTTATCTTCAATTATATCTGTTTCTTCAAATGCTTCGATGTCATCAATATTCAGATTTTGAATTTTTATATTTTTACGTTTGAATTTCTTTTTCTCTTTTTTTTTCATTAGAAATTTTAAAACTGGTTGAGATTAAAATCCGTTTTCGAATTTTTCATCATTTTCTATCCTGGCTCCCAGACTGAAAGCATGAGCTGTCATTATCTTTTTTCCGGCTGGCTGCAAACGTTTTATTAAAACATCAAAATCACTTGTAGCGATCCTTAAGCCTTTGTTTTTAATTACTTCAATTATTGTTCCTGGAAATGATTGGGATTTGGTTTCCAAGATATCAATTTCAATTATTTTGATTCTGGCTCCTCGAAATGAAGCTGTTATTCCAGGGATTTCGGCTAATCCTCGAACTTTGTTGCGGACATTTGCAGCTGTATTATTCCAATCGAGCAAAAAGTCTTCATGATGTAATTTATGACTAAATGTTGCTTTTTCATGATCTTGTTCCATAGGAATTATTTGTTCAGTTTCCAGTTTTTCTAAAACCTTAATAATATCTTCTGCACCTTGTTTAGAAAGTTTTTTGTAAAGAGTTGTATAACAATCATCTTCTGAAATTTGTAATTTTGATTGAAATAGAATTGGTCCGGCATCCATTTTTGCTACTATCTTAAAAATTGTGTTTCCTGTAACTGAATCTCCATTAAATAACGTAAAATTTATGGGCGCAGATCCGCGATATTTTGGTAAAAGAGAAGGATGCAGATTTAAACAACCAAATTTTGGAAGGAGACGAATATTTTTCTTTAAATAACCGCCGTATGCTGCAGTAATAATAACATCTGGCTGCAGTTTATTCAGCTGATTTAATATTTCTTCTGAATTCACATCTTCTGGTTGAATAACAGGAATACCGATCTTTTGGGCAGCAAGTTTTACTTCTGTCGGCTGCAATTTTCTTTTTCTGCCTTTGGGTTTGTCTGGCTGTGTGATGCAGAGAATTGGTTTGAATCTGGTTTTAGCTAAAGCTTCTAAGGTAGGAACAGCAAATTGCGGAGTTCCCATAAAAACTATTTTCTGGATTTGCATACTAAATCAACCCTAAATCTGTGCATTTGCGAGTTTACAGCTTCATAAGATTTTCTGCAAAGATTATCTATTACAACTCACCATGAGTATGATGCATCTGTTTTCCTTTATTTACACCATTTCTGTCAGTGCTGCTTTCCAATTCACGTAACTTCTTCTTTAAAAAAATACGCTTTAGCTTGGGAATTTTATCTATAAACAGAATGCCATCGAGATGATCATATTCGTGTTGTAAAGCTCTGGAAAAAAGTTCATCTGCTTCGTATTGAACTTCTTCCCAATTTTCGTTCAATCCTTTGATCTTAACCTTTTCAGCTCGAACTACCTTTTCGTAAATCTCAGGTAAACTAAGGCAACCCTCTTCATGTTCAATCTGTCCTTCAAATTCTATAAATTCTGGATTGATAAGTACAACAGGATCTTTTTTACCATCTTCCTGGAACCAGAATGCATCTACTACAAAAATTCGAACAGAATTTCCAACTTGAGGAGCTGCGAGACCCACACCATCAGTTTCATACATTGTAAGTATAAGATCTTCGATAAAATCTTTTAATTCCGGTGTGATCTCTTTTACCGGAACAGCTACTTTTCGCAGAGTTTTATCGCCATAAATCCTGATTGGTAGAATTTGCGGTTTTCTTCTTTTCATAATTTTTCCGAATCTATTTTTCTACTCCGGCAACCGCTTTCTTTTCTTCGCTGATAACTCCAGCTACTGCAGTCTTTTGAAGTTCAATTTTGGTATTGGTAGTTTCATCGATGCGTACTACAAGAATATTTTTTTCTTTTTTGATGTTTACGACCTTACCAATAATTCCACCTGTAGTAATAATAACATCATTGATCTTCACATTTTCCAACATATTTTGATGTTCTTTCTGCTTCTTTCTCTGTGGACGAATAATGAGAAAATACAGAATTGCGAACATAAGAATGAAGGGAAAGAATTGAGCCAACATATTCGGTGCAGCCGTTCCTGCCGGCGTTCCCGCTTGTAATAAACTAAAAAACATAATATCTCCTTATTTTATAAAATTTAAAATCACTAAAACCTGTAAAACCAGATTTGCATAAACTCCAGCCATCAGATCATCTGCCATTACTCCCCAACCGGCAGGAAGTTTCTGCAGCATATTTACCGGTTCCGGTTTAAAAATATCAAAGATCCGAAACAGGACAAAACTAATTATTAAAATAGTAAGTGTTTTTGGTAGAAATACAACTGATATAAAATAACCAAAAAACTCATCAATAACTATCTTACCATTATCATGACCCAATTTTTCTTCTGCTTTTGAAATAAAGAAAACGGAAAAAAAACTGAGAACTAATACACATCCTAAAACTACAAAATTACTATTTATAGATTCAAAAAAACTATTCGGCAGCAACCAGTAAACTAAAGCCGCAACTATAGTTCCTGCTGTTCCCGGTGCTTTTGGAAAATATCCCACTCTAAACAGAGTAGAATAAAAAATTGAAAAATTCACTCGTTACCCGTCTATTTCTCCAACAGAATTTCCACGTAACTGTTTTGAACCAGATTTTTTATCCAATTTTCATAGAGTTCCGATTCTTTTTTAGAAATAACTAATTCTCTAAGTTTATCGTAGATTTCCTGATATTCATAAGGACGTGATTCAATTTTGCGTAATTTAGCAAAAATATAAAGATTCACATCTTCTCTAATTATATCTGTATGCTGTTCAATCTCGATTTTATCAAGATATTCTTTGAAAAGTTCAGGAAAAGTATCTTCAGTAAATTCTCCAACAACTCCACCTTTTACAGCTGTAGAATCATCTTGTGAATAGGTTTTTGCCAACTCGCTGAAATCTTCGCCAGCATCTAGTTTAGCAAGTACGTTTTCCATTAAACTTATATTCGCTGCAATATCTTCTTCGGTAGCTTCTACTTTAATTAGAATGTGGCTGGCTTTTATTTCATCATCTTTAATGTCATCAACTTTGATAATATGATAACCGAAAGGTGTTTCTACAACATCGCTGATCTCACCAGGCATCAATGCAAAAGCTGCATCTTCAAAAGCTTTTACCATTGAGCCTCTGCCAAAATATCCCAGATCACCACCAGCAGATGCAGAACTACAGTCGCTGCATTCTTTGGCGACATCTGCAAAACTTTCTCCACCAATAATCCGTTCTCTTATTTTATTTATTTCCAGCAGTGCAGCTTTTCTGGTTTCTTTACTAGCTTCGATTGTACGCATGATCATTCCCAATTCGATCATTTCCGGTCGAGGTGGTATCTCATTGATAGTTTCATTATAATAATCTTCTACTTCTGCTTCAGTAACATGAATTTTATTTTTTATCTCATTACTTATGATCTGCTCTCTCAATCTTTGCTCAGTCATCATTTCTATATAATATTCTTTCAATTCCAACACTGTTAAATTGGCACCACGTAACTCTTTCTTAAATTCTGCTTCAGTTTCAAATTGTGAAGATACTTGCTGAATTTGCTGTTCTGCCAGATCACGAATTTGATTTTCATCTACATCATAATCTTCTTTTTTAGCCTGCTGTACAATCAATTTGGATTCTATCATATCATTCAGAATATCAAATTCACTTATTTCCTGATTCAGCATTCCGGCTGCTTCCAACTGCTGCATTCTTTTTATTAAGTCACTTTGAAGAATTACTTCCCTGCCAACTTTGGCAATAATTTTATCTAACACTTCAGCCTGAAGGCTAAAACATAAGACTATAAATATCATTAATAACACAAATTTTCTCATTACATCTCCTGAATTTAATATATTAAATATCTTTTTATCAGATCGAAATAGATATCTCTGATTTCTTTTTTAAACTTTCGATCAAATCATCAAATACTTCTTTTTTTCGGGCACGGATAAGGGTAGTTCTAATTTCGTCAACCACTTCCACAAATGTTTTTTCCGTTTTCACATTCCGTACATCATAATAACGGATAATATAAAATCCATCATCTACTTTTACGGTTTGGTAATTGTATCTTTTTAAATTTTTTAAAGTATTCCAAAGTCTCTTATTTAAATCATCTTCTGCTACAAATCCCATGTAACCGCCGTTTGCACCTAAACTCTCTTCTGAGAATTTTTGAGCTGCAACCTTAAAATTAGAATTCTTAATTTCTTGACGAATCTCTGGTAAAAGGGCCTCATTTTTTACATAAATGCGCTGCACTTTATATTCAACATGACTTTTCTGATACTGGCTTTTATGGACCCGATAGTAGTTAAATAGATCATCTTCCGATACACTTATTTCGGATAATTTTTGAGCAATTAAAGCATTGGATTTTATGTTTTTCTCTGCGAATGATATTTTATTTTTTATTTCCGGAGTTTCTGATATTAATAAATTATCTGCTTCCTGAGCCAATAATGTTAATTCTATCCAATCCTGAACCAGATCTTTTTTATCTTCGAGAGTTAGCTGTTTCCATTCTAATTCGGTAAAATTTGAACGCAGATCGATTTCTGTTAGTTTTTCTTGATTCACTTGTGCCAGGATATTAACGTTTTCTTCCTCCTGTATGCAGGAAAATAAAACTATAGAAATCAATAAAACCCAGAAAATTCTTTTCATAACAGCTCCTGTTTTAATTCTATTCCTCCAAAAGCGGTGGTGTGAAGAGAATAGTTATTTTTGGTTCAAGATCAAATTCAGTATGTTTAAAATCTTTGTTTTCATAGATCGATTTCAGCATAACTCCATAATTTTCATATTCACCAGAGACAATGGACTGCATGATCCTTGTTATATTTATTTTAAAAGCATCACTGTTTAAACTATCGTTAGAGCTTGTAATGTATAGATCCTCATAATCTTCAGAATTTACCATTGGAACTGATGGATCATCAAGATTCAGATCATCTGAAATCATTATAAAGGGATCAATGTTTATTGATGCATTTAAATCTTCAGGATATGGATCATCACTTTCGTAAGACAAAATCAGATCTGCTCTATTAATAGTAAGCCTTTCTAAATATTTCAAAGTATCTTCAAATGTATTTAATGGTGCATTTATAAAGATAGATTTTGGATAATCAAATTTCAATAACATGCGAATAGGCTGAATATCAGAGATTATTAAGCTGCTATCATAAACAGCAAATTCGTTATCTGTTTTGAAGATATGCAGATCATGAGTTGGAAGTCTGTATATTGTTTCTAAGGTATCTT
>QMNP01000342.1 GCA_003647825.1 Candidatus Cloacimonadota bacterium | reverse complement strand
TGCTTTGAAAGAGATCCAATCAAAATATGGGGAAGATGCTTCTTACCTGATAGAAGAGAGATTAGAAGGTGATGAACTTTCACTTCTTGCTTTCACAGATGGAGAAGACTATCAATTATTACTTCCATCTCAAGACCATAAGCAGCTTTTAGATGGTGACAAAGGACCAAACACCGGCGGAATGGGAGCTTTTTGTCCTGTCCCATTCTATAAAGAAGAGCTTAAAATACAGATTGAAAATGATATAATTAAACCAACGATGAAAGGCATTAAAGCAGAAGGATTCAATTATAAAGGTGTAGTTTATTTTGGATTAATGATAACGGAAAACGGACCAAAATTATTGGAATATAATGTTCGCTTGGGTGATCCCGAGACAGAAGTTGTTCTCCCTGCCATGAAAAGCGATCTGCTGGAACTTGTACTTTCCTGCTTTGATGGAACTTTAAAAGATTACAAAATGGAATTTAATGAAGGATATTTCGTTGACGTTGTTCTCGTATCAGGTGGTTATCCAGCTGAATATAAAAAAGGATTTCATATTTGTGGAATAAAAGATGATAATGAATTACTTTTTCATGCAGGAACAAAAAAAATTGATTTTCAAGTTGTTTCATCTGGAGGTCGTGTATTGAATGTTGTTGCTCATGGCAATACACTTGATAATGCAATTAATAAAGCATATGAACGTATAAATGATTTTTACTTCGAAGATATGTTTTACAGGAAAGATATTGGCAGAAGAAAATTCTAAGATTTACAGAAGGAAGTTATGTGGAGAAAAGAGCTTAAAACTAATATCAGAACTATTGATGAGTTAAAAAAGTACATTCGATTGACCAAATTGGAAGAGAATCAATTTAAGAATATTGTTAAATATCACCCGATGAATATCACCAAACATTATCTCTCTTTGATTGATTTTGAGGATCCTGACGATCCACTAAAAAAAATGGTAATTCCTTCTTTGGAAGAGATGAATCTATCCGGTTCTTACGATACAAGTGACGAAAAATCGAGTACAATATTATCAGGACTCCAGCACAAATATCCGCAAACTGCATTAATTCTTGCCACAAATATTTGTGCGAGTTACTGTCGCTTTTGTTTTCGTAAAAGATTAGTTGGATTATCATCTCGAGAAGTGGTGAAGAATTTTGAGCATGCAACGGATTATATTAAACAACATGAAGAGATTAATAATGTTCTTATTACCGGTGGAGATCCTCTTATGTTGAGAACTGAAGTGATCCGCGGATTTCTGGAAGAACTGGAAAATATCGAACATCTTAATTTCATCAGATTCGGAACAAAAGTTCCTGTATTTCTACCAAATAGAATTCTAAAAGATGATGAGTTGCTGAAATTATTCCGAAATTATAATAAGCAGATATATCTGGTAATGCAAATCGATCATCCGAAAGAGATTACAAGTGAATTAAAAAGAGCTGTGAAAAAATTATTGCGAACAGGTGTAATAATAAATAACCAGACAGTTCTATTAAAAGGTGTAAATGATAAGCCGGAAATTCTCGCAAATCTGCAGTCGAAATTAATCTCAATTGGGATAAATCCCTATTATGTCTTCCAATGCCGTCCGGTAAAAAGAGTAAAACGCAGCTTCCAATTATCACTTTTCAAGGGATTGAAGATAGTTGAAGAAGCCAAAACAATGATGAGCGGTCACGGGAAAAGGTTCAAATATATAATGTCTCATAAAACAGGAAAAATTGAGATCATTGGAATTTTGGATGATGAAATATATTTCAAATATCATCAGGCAAAAGATCCTAAAAACTATGGTAAATTTTTTAAAAGAAAATTAATTAAATCTGCTGGTTGGCTTGATGAATTGCATTAGATGAAAAACATTATAATAATGATAAGCGGACGTGGCAGCAATATGCTGACCATTGCTGGAAATGTAAAATCTGGTAATTTAAATGGAATATGTAAAATCCAGACGATATTTTCAAATAAAAAAGATGCAGCAGGATTGCAGATCGCTGAAGAGCTGGGAATCTCGACACATGTAATAGCATCAAAAGGTAAGAAGAGAAAAACTTATGATAAGATGCTTTTGGACTGGTTAAAACAAAGGAATCCTGACTATATAATATTAGCTGGCTATATGAAAATACTATCACCTGAGATCATCCGGGAATTTCCTAAAAAGATAATTAATATTCATCCTGCAGACACCACACAACATCAAGGGTTACATGGTTATGACTGGGCATTTGAAAATAAATTGGAAACAACTAAAGTTACTGTGCATTATGTAGATGAAGGCTTGGATACGGGTGAAATTATTGGGCAGAAAAGAGTTGATTTAAAAGGTGTTGGAAGTCTGGAAGAAGTAGAAAAGCGTGGGTTAAAAGTTGAACATGAGTTTTATAGTGAATGTCTAGCGAAGGTATTTTTTGAAAAAGAATAATGTCACACTGAGTTCATCGAAGTGTGGAGGATTTCTTCATAAGATTTCTATCGAAGATAACTTCGTCTTTCGCCAAGCTCAGGATGACATAAGAAAATAAATTGAGTTAGCACCTTTACAGTGAATTTAAAAGGATAAATGAAAAAAATAGCAATATCTCTTGTTCCCAAGTT
>QMNP01000341.1 GCA_003647825.1 Candidatus Cloacimonadota bacterium | reverse complement strand
GTTTCCGAACTTATACCGATTAATTAATGAAAAAATTATTTCTATTACTGATGCTCTTCCCAATTCTAATATTTGGTGAGACTAAAAACACATATAAAATATGCTCTGATGAAGATGTTTATTATTCAACGTTTAGTACATCGAAAACTGATTCACAAATCCTGTATATTTACAATCATGAGACTGAAAAACAGATAAATTATTACGATCAAAATGGAATAACACAAAAATTCACTTATGAAGACAGCTTGAACAAGATCAATTATTCTGCCGTTTTGGAAGGTAAAAAGATAATCTTAAAAGGAAATTCCGGAGATAAAAATATTGATAAAATTATTAAGATTGATGATGATCCCTGGAAACAATCAATGTCATATTCTTTATCAGAATTTGCCTTAGGAAAAGAAGAAAAGATCAAGTTCTGGATCATTCGTCTTGATAAATTGAAAGGTGCGAAGATCCAGGCAGAAAGAGTCAAAACGGAAGATATACTGATCGGCGACAAGCAATACAATGCTGTGAATGTAAAAATAAGTACGCCTGACTTGCTTTCTAATATCTGGCATTGTAATTACTGGTTTCGCAGTTCTGATGGCTTATTTTTGAAATATGAGGGATTAAACGGACTCCCCGGTGCAGGCAAAACAATTATTGAATTATTTGAAAAAGAATAGGATATGGGAACTGCTGACACCAAAATATTTTCTGTAATCTTTAATCCAACAGCCGATAAAGGCTCGGCACCAAAACACATTCCAGCAATCAATGAATTTCTGCAGAAACATAAGATCAATTATGAGATCCATCTTACTAAAGCTCCCGGTCATGCTGCTGAGTTAGCCTATGAATTTGCTTTGCAGGGACAAATTATTGTTTCTGCCGGTGGAGACGGCACCTGCAACGAAGTCATCAATGGTTTGATGCGGGCCGGGAATGAAAAAGATATTACTCCAGTCTTTGCTGTGATCCCTATTGGAACAGGTAATGATTTTGCATATGGAGCTCATGTTCCGGCAACCTTACAGGAAAGTTTGCAGGCTATTATTGAAGAAAAATCTTACTGCCTGGATATAGGATTGGTAAAAGGTGGAGATTATCCGGAAGGAAGGTATTTTGGTAATGGAATTGGTGTTGGTTTCGATACGATCGTTGGTTTAGAAGCCGCAAAATTAAAACACATACACGGAGCACTTGGTTACGTTATTGCAGCTCTAAAAACACTTATCATCTATCCTCCGGCTCCTGAAGTTGAATTGAAATATGATGATACAACCTTAAATGTGAATCCTGCACTGGTTTCCATTATGAATGGTAATCGTATGGGTGGAACTTTCTTTATGTCGCCAGAAGCAAATAATTGTGACGGGATCTTTAATCTATGTATGACCAGGCAGGGCAAAAGACGAGAATTACTGAAAGCTATGATGCATTACCTGAAAGGAACACAAAGCACGTTGGAAAGTACAACCACACTGCAAAGTGCAGATTTTTCTTTAAAAGCCTTACACGGTGAACTGGCTGTTCATGCCGATGGAGAAACGATCTGTGAAGCGGGAACAGAGATCTCTGTAAAATGCATTCCTTCTGCTCTTAAAATAATCAGGTAATAAAATTTGAATGTTTACGGAAAAACAGTTGTAATTCTAATTCGAACATTTTTACACGTGATCTGCAAAGTAGATCGCAAAGAACTAAAACAAATCCCCCGCAATGGACCTTACATTGTGGCGATGAACCATATCAACTTTCTGGAAGTTCCTTTAATCCTTGTAGATCTGGCACCCAGAAAAGTACATGGTGTTGCTAAAAAAGAGACCTGGGATAATCCATTATTAGCCCAGCTGGCAAAATTATGGGAAGTAATTTCAATCGATCGGGAAGGATTATCGTTAAGCACATTTAAAGAAGTTTCAAAAGTTTTGAAGAAAAAAGAAATTGTCTTGATAGCACCGGAAGGAACTCGTACCGGAGATGGTAAATTGAAGAAAGCTCATCCGGGAATTATCAGCATGGCAATAAAAGCAAATGTACCAATAATTCCGGTTGTTCATTTCGGTGGAGAGAAATTCTGGGATAATATTACCAAACTTAAAAGAACAAAGTTTATTTATCGAGTAGGAAAACCAATCAGAATTACCACTAAAGAAACCGACCAGAAAATTCGTCAGGAACTTGTAGATCAATTGATGTATCGCATGGCGAGATTGCTGCCGCTGGGATATCGCGGAGTTTACGGTGATATAGATAAAATCAATAATAAATGCATTGAAGATATTCAACTAGACGAAATAAATACATAGAAGATATTCAACTAGACGAAATTTAGGAAAATAACATACAGAAAGCAATCTCATATTGTTGTTACATCTCGTTCCTCAAACTCCGTTTGGGAACGTTATTACGATTAACAACCCTGTAGCGAAAGAGTGGATTCTTGTTACCAAGTTTGTCTTGGGAACACTGTGTTGTTTTACGTTACGAAGACGAACTTCGTAACGAGTATTTGCAGCTAAATCCTGGCTTGCTTCCAATTTCTCTTTCCATCATCTCGTTCCTCAAACTCCGTTTGGGAACGTTATTACGATTAACAACCCTGTAGCGAAAGAGTGGATTC
>QMNP01000340.1 GCA_003647825.1 Candidatus Cloacimonadota bacterium | reverse complement strand
TGAATTGCCCGTTTCTTTCTGATCCGATCAGATCAGCATTTTTTAAAATCTTTAAATGTTCGCTGATAGAAGGTTTGGAAATATTAAACTGATCTGCAATTTCTCCAGCGGTCATGTCCCGCCCTTTCAAAAGCGTTATGATCTTACGTCGGCTGGCATCCGCCAAAGCCTTAAAAACCTTATCATTGAACATCTATCTTTACCAGCCCTCATCAAAACTAATGTCTTGATTATTTAGTCTTTTGCCTAAATATCTAATTGTCCGCTTTGAGTCAAGCAATTGTTCAACTTTTTTTCTCGTTACGAAGTTTGTCTTCGTAACAAATGGTTATGATTGTTCGTTCCCAAGACAAACTTGGGAACGGGACTCAAATCGTTTTGAGTCAGGTAGATTTTTTAAATGGCTGAATCTTATACACAATAAACGTAGAAATATAAGCTTCGAAATAGCTGTGTCAACTCTCCATTTTCTTTGGGTATTGCAAGATCTCTTTCAATTTCTGGAGCTAACCATTCGCAAGGTCGAGAAATAGCAAGTAGTTCAAAAACCATTGCGAAGGTTTAAAATCATTGACATCCCGACCCAGCAAAATGCTGATCAATTACAAAGGAAAATAATATGAAATACAAACTGATAATATTTGATTTTGATGGTACTCTGGCCGATACTTTTCCCTGGTTTTTGAATACATTAGATCATGTAGCAGAGAAGTATAACCTGATCAAAATTGATAAAAATCAAGAAGAAGAATTACGCGAATTAGATGCGAAAAGTTTTATGAAACATTTGAAGATACCCATGTATAAATTGCCGCAAATTACTAAATTTATGCGTAATTTAATGACGGAACAAATTGAGCAGATCAAGCTTTTTGCCGGAGCAGAAAAACTGTTGAGAGATTTAAAAGCTAAAGGTTACAAAATAGCAATTGTCAGCACGAATTCACAGGAAAATATTCGCAAAGTAATGGGTGAAGAACTGGTCAAATTGATTGATCATTTTACAAGTGGTGTATCCATGTTCGGCAAAGAATCCAAACTGAAAAAAGCGCTGAAATTAAGTGGCGTTTCTAAAGAAAAAGCAATTTACATTGGTGATGAGATCAGAGATGTTCAGGCTTCACAAAATATTGGCTTATCAGTTGGTACTGTAGCCTGGGGATATAATGCTGCTGATGCTTTGGCAGCTTTGAATCCCACTGTAATGTTCAATACTATGGAAGAGATCCTGGAGAAAGTTTGAGAATAAAAATCGTCTTTCTGAGAAATTCTACTTCGAAATTACTTATGAAGAATCTCGGTTTTTATTCGTGATGAATTATTATAATCTCTTTCAGTTCTACTTAAAAATGAACTGGTAAACAATGAAAGCAAATAATAGAAAAGTTATTCAATCTCATCAGGTTCCCGAAAATATTCCCGAGATCCGCTTCATTGATTATGCAAGACGGGTTTTTACTATAATTCCCTCTCGACAGGGAATTCGCAAAGCTATAAAGCGGAGTGAGATTTTAATTAATGGTGAACCAGCCGAATACGGACGCTGGATGCAGCCTGGTATGATGTTGGAATTGGTCGAAACTAAAACAAAAATATCTAAAATTTTTTCTCTCAAATTTGATGTGATCTACGAGGATGAATTTATAGCTGTGATCAATAAACCAGCTGGATTTCCAGTAAGTGGAAATAGGTTCAAAACTATCGAGAATGCCTTGTTGAATAACATTTCAATTTCAAATAAACCAGATGCGTTGAATCCTCCCAAACCAGTTCATCGGTTAGATGCACTAACCAGCGGACTCTTGATTATAGCCAAAACAACATCAGCCAGGATCGAGCTTGGCAGGCAATTTGAAAACAAAGAAATCCAGAAGCGTTATCGTGCAATTGTAATGGGGAAGATGCCTGGGAATGGTACAATAAATGAGTCAATTGAAGGACAATCTGCAGTTACTGATTTTAATTTAGTGAAGTCAATTCCATCTTTAAGAAGTGAATGGTTATCGCTGGTTAATCTCTGGCCGAAAACCGGTAGAACTCATCAGCTGAGAATACATTGTGCTGGAATTGGACATCCAATTCTGGGTGATAAACTATATGGAGAAGAGCATCATGTTTTTAAAGGAAAAGGACTTTTTCTCTGTGCTGTGGAATTGAATTTTAAGCATCCGATCTTAGCAGATGAATTGAATCTGAAAATTGATGAACCGAATAAATTCATGATTCACTTGGAACGTGAACAAAAAAGGTGGGAGAAGTTCAAAAAGTAGGGTGAGCACATTAATGTAAAACCTTCGCAATGGTAAAAGAACCTTGCGAACGGTTGGTTTATATATCATCATTTGGAATAATAAAATCATCACATGATTTCGATTTCATTTTGTATTTCATTTAGCAGCAGGAACTACAAAAAACACACGTTACACAGCGGAGCTATGTAACGTGAAATATTTAGGGTGGGCAACTACCCACCAACAAAGCAATCTAATTCTTCCGAGTTCTATACTTCAAGATTCCGTAAAAACTAAATACTGTAGCCAGACAAACAGCAATCCAAACTAATGAAGTTGTCGGTTGAAGACTGAAAATACTGATCTGGTAATAAAGCGTCGAG
>QMNP01000339.1 GCA_003647825.1 Candidatus Cloacimonadota bacterium | reverse complement strand
GAGTTCCCGTGGACGCATTTTTAAACAACGTTTCGCTTCGTTCCGTTTGCGAGTTTTTGATAGTGTCACGCCGGCCGTTAATCAACATGGAGCGAAGCGGAATGTTGATTAATGTTCTGCGCAAGCCACGTTCTTTCAGATTCCTTCTTGCTGAATGTGGGTGCGCTTGTTAGTGGCTTTTTATTTTTTAGAAACATTGAAATCTACCAGTTACCATTTTGACCACCATAAGCCCCCATATCATTTCTTGAACCATCTGGATCATTATATTCTGGTAAAGGATTGCCAGCGTCGATACAAGACGAATTATTTTGTAAATGGAAATTACTCATTGGATTTTGAAATAGCGGATCTGAATTAATATTACCATCAAGCCAGATGATATCATTAGCATATAATGCTGAAACTCCTGCGATTCCTCCTTGAATATCAGAATAAGAAACAGTCACTGTTCCTTCAGTACTTGGTTGATTTCCAGGGCGAAGCATTATTTCCTGGGGAGTATTGTTCCAGAAAATGCAATTTTCAATAACTGGATTGGCATGATGCATGCTGTAAAGAGCACCTCCACCATCCGATGACGTATTACCAAAAGCAACAACATTTGATATGGTTATATTCGCAAAGTTAGTGTAAATTGCACCACCAATTTCTGCTGAATTATTATAAAATATTACATTTTCAAGTTTAGACCCTCTAAATCCTATTCCTCCACCAGTTTGTGCTTCGTTGTTACAAATAATTGTGTTTGAAATGATCATGTTTCCTGAACAACCTATTCCTCCACTCCCAATTGCAGAATTTCCATCGATAAGAACATTTTCAAATGAAGTAAAAGAATCATGAATATCCAATCCACCGCAATAATGACTTGCTGTGTTATAACTTACACTGGTATTTGACATGATGATGCTGGATTCATCTAAAGATATACCACCTCCGTCGCGCGCCTGATTATGATTAATTAATGATTCCTCTATTACTAATACTGAACTTGAGGAATAAATTCCTCCGCCACTAAAACGGAAAGCTTCATTATTAATAATTTCGCATGCGGAAATTGTACATTGACTATTATGTAAACAGGAAATTGCTCCACCAAGTTCAGAAGAACAGTTTTTAATATGTAAATTAGTTACTACAATATCTGAACTTTCTAGAAAAATACCACCTCCGTAATAGTAGTATAAACTATTTAAGTTTTTCTGTGCATAAGTTCCGGAACCAGATTGAATTGTAAGGCCAGTAATGGATGGATTATATGAGTTACAATTTACGAATTCAAACACGCTTCCATTCATTGAACCATCAATAATTGTCTGTTCAATAAAATCAAAATCTCCCAAAAGTGAAAACAATGATTTGATATCAGGATATCTATCTTGGACTAGCACATTTTCGTAATAGATACCTGGTAATAGAATAACTTCATGCAATGAATTGCAGGCATCAACGGCAGACTGAATTGTTGGATAATCTAATGGAACCCAATAACCTTCGTGTTGTACGCAACCAACGACAGTATCTGAAAAACCAGATTGAAGTTCATTAACTATAACTTTCATCCTATAGAAGTATATTTCATTTGGATCAAGTTCTTCATCCAAAAATGATTGAGAATTTGCAGCTGTCATTTCAATCTGTTCAAATTCATTGCCATATGTTTTACGTTCAATAATAAATCCAGTTTCAGTTTGGTAATTATCTATCCAAGTTAGCTTTATTCCTTCTCCTTCAATTGTTACTTTCAAATTTGATGGTGGTAAAAGAGATGAATAAATTGTGGAACTTGTTTTAACAGATTTCGAAATACCATTCATTAGATAAATCCGATAATGAATAGAATCACTTAAATTGGAATTATAGTCTACGTAATTCATATCACTATTATGTCCATTAGCTGGTTCAGGTTCATAATTAATATAATCTTCAATCCAGTTTCCATCACCGATTTTTTTATCGATGCCATAGAAAAACTCTCCGTATGAATTATCATGCCAACTAATTCTGATGCTGTCTTGTTTGATGTGTTCCAAATTAATTTCAGTTGGAAGAGAGTTGTCAGAGAAAAAAGCAACAGTGTCAGAAGTTCCAACACTTAAACTATCAGATATTTCTGTTAGAAAATATGAATAAACTATGAAAGCCTGTGTATAAATTGAATCGATAAAACTTGTTGAGCCAGAATCTAATTCTATGTATTCATGATCCCATACGGCTTCACCTGATTTCTTAGAAATTACTAAGCTATTATTGTTAATTTCTGGAAGTTCCCAAATTAATTTTACAGCTTCTTCCGATAACTGTTCAATTTGCACATTATATGGATTTCCTGGTTGGGGTTCAGGATCTGGAGCTGTAGGATCATTACTGCAAGAAAGTAAAATTAAAACAACTGTCAGACAAATTATAAAACGCATTATTCCTCCCATACGATTAATATTTTAATCATACTCAACTTAATATTCTACTACATAAATCTTTTCAGATAAATTTTTAAGTGTAACATTTAGCTAAGTTTTTTTAACCACAAAAACCACTAATGTTTGGCAGCTGCCACGCTCTTCTTGTTTCTCATCTTGCTTTGAGTGGAGCTGTGTGTTAAGCCCATTTCTT
>QMNP01000338.1 GCA_003647825.1 Candidatus Cloacimonadota bacterium | reverse complement strand
GCTGATTTGCTGCAATTACTTTTTCATAAATTGTTTTTGCATCTTCTTTTCTTACAACTGGCACATTTGCTCCTATTTCATCGAATAATCTATAAAATTCAGAAGCTCCCAGTTCGTCATAAGTTTTTCCAATTTGATATATCAGATCTCCTGCAGCTTTGAAATCACTGGTAACAGTATTTCGTATGTCATCGATCTTTGCTACCATTGAATAAAGAATTGTAGGAGGAACCGATATCTTGATCTTTCCTGCTTTGAAATCGTTCTTCATACTGTCTTTTCCAGACGTCATCGGAATATTGTAGAAAGTGGACATATCAAATAAGGCTTCATTCATCTGAACCAGTTTAGCTAACTTCAGTTTTCCATCTTTGTTTGTAACAGGATCAAATAAAGAATCCGGTACGCAGAAATTATCATTTACAGTCCAGAAGCGGTTCGTTGTATCATTTGGATCAGGAAGCTTCCCACCTACCGCAATGATCTGGCGAATCGCTTCATCAAAGGCACCTGCACTCATCTGGTAAGCGTCGATATCACTATAACGTGGAATGATCCCATTAGAAACAGCCACACCTGTAAAACTTTTGAAATTCAAACGCATAATTGCAGCATCTTGTGGTGCTTTTCCTTCTGGACCCATAAGCGGCTTGATTGTTGTTTTGCCTTTCACTTCATGATCGTATTGCCGGATAACATCTTCCCTGGAACAAATATTCAAGCTGCTCATTAATTTTATTAATATCTGGTTATAATCAATATCTTTAGGAATTGCCGGTTCATCCAGTTTTGGTTTTTCCCAAACTGCTTCCATATATTTTTTGGGAACTCCCTCATGCAGAAATTTCATATCAAGATAGGCGATTGATTTCCCAGCATAACGGACATCAATAAAGCCATCATCGGTAAAAAAACCAATATCAGAAAGTTCAACTTCACGCTGGTGTGCCAGTTTATAAAGAGCTTCTTTTTTATCTTCGGTAACAACAAAAGTCATACGCTCCTGCGATTCGGAAATAAAGATCTCCCAGGGTTTCAGATTAGCATATTTCAGGGGAACTTTTTCCAGGTTCACAATTGCACCACCGGTTATTGTTGCTAATTCACCTACAGAAGAAGAAAGTCCTCCTGCACCGTTATCTGTTGAACTTTTAATAAGTCCCTGCAGAACAGCTTCCTGCATGAAATCACCAAGAAGTTTTTGAGTGATCGGGCTACCGATCTGAACGGCTGATTGCGGTGAATGTTCATCTATTTCTGCTGAAGAAAAAGTAGCACCATGAATTCCGTCTTTTCCAACACGACCACCTGCCATAATTATCAGGTCACCCGCCTCAATCGGTTTCAACCAGGAATTCACTCCCTTAAACTGATATGGCATAACACCACCAGTACCGCAATATACAAGCGGTTTACCGCTGTAGCGATCATCAAAAATGATCGAGCCGTTCACTGTGGGGATACCGGATTTATTTCCACCATCCTCTATTCCATGACGCACACCTTCAAAGATTCTGCGAGGATGAAGCTGACCAGGAAGTAATTCTTTATCGTAATTTGGAGGTCCAAAGCAAAGCACATTTGTATTGAATAATAATTTTGCTCCACCAATTCCGGTTGCAAGCGGATCACGATTATTACCCAAAATTCCTGTAATTGCTCCACCGTAAGGATCAATTGCAGATGGTGAATTATGTGTTTCTACCTTCCAAACAAATACAGATTCATCATCGATTTTTACAACTCCGGCATTATCTGTAAATATTTTAAGAAGCCAGTTATTCCCAGCTTCTTTAAGCCTTTCACGAATTATCTCTGTGGATCTGCGGATATAAGTTTTAAAAAGTGAATCAATAGTTTTTTCTTCACCTGTTTCTTTGTTTATATATTTTATGGAAGCTGCGAATTCTTTATGTTTGCAATGCTCACTCCATGTTTGAGCGAGAACTTCCAATTCGCAATCAGTTGGATTTAGAGTTAACCCTTTTTCTTTGCGATATTTTCTCACATTCTCATCAGCGAAATGAGCTTTAATTGTCTGCATCTCTTCCAAATTCAATGAAAGCAGCATATCTTTGGAAAGCTTCAATAATTCTGCATCTTCAAGTTCTAATGATATGATCTTTACTTCGTTATCTGATGCTATCTTCACTTCCGGAACGTAATCTACCAATCCTTTAAACTTACCGTATTCAAAGTGATGAATGAGTTTATTCCCAAGTTGTTTTTCTGCTAATTCTTTTAGTTCAGTATCACTCAATTCATTTTCCATTAAGTAAAAGTCTTCTGTGTAAATGTGCTGTGTGTTTACATCAAGATCAATATCGAGAATATCAATTAATGTTTTTTGTGCTGAAATCCCTTCATCATCAGTAACTCCCGGCATCTTTGCTACAAGCACAAATGATTTAAATGTTGGATTTTGATAGGATGAATTGATATATACATCATGAATTATCTCATCTCTTAATCCCAAATTTGCAAATCGCTTGATTTCTTCTTGTGATATGTCATACATCACACTAAAGATCTTTCCAGTTTTCACTATACCGGTATCTATGTTCAAAAATGCTTTGGCTGATTGCTGAACTTTTTCACCTTGAACATCTTTAATTTT
>QMNP01000337.1 GCA_003647825.1 Candidatus Cloacimonadota bacterium | reverse complement strand
ATCCTCCAACAGATCTTTTCGTAACACATCTTGGCTATGCAACTTGGTCAGCTCCAGAGAGTGGTGACATGCGTGATCTTTTGGGTTACAATGTATATCTGGATGGCGGAACACCTGTATTCGTCACAGATCTGTTCTATCAATACACAGGCTTAGTGGAAGGTCAAACTTATTTGGCAGAAGTAACATCTGTATATGATGATGATGAATCTGATCCTATCGATTATACTTTTACCTATGAAGAGCAACCTTTGAACGATACCTGTCAACTTGCCTTAGAAATTGGTGAAGTTACAGATCTGCCTTTCGATACAACTATAGCTACACCAAGTGGTTTTGGTGGATATATTTCCAGTAACGATCTATGGTATGTTTTTACAGCACCA
This sequence comes from Candidatus Cloacimonadota bacterium, assembly GCA_003647825.1. GTDB lineage: Bacteria > Cloacimonadota > Cloacimonadia > Cloacimonadales > TCS61 > B137-G9. The sequence continues at coordinate 2,235 of QMNP01000337.1, read as the reverse complement.
TATGATGGTTCTCTTTACGTTGGACTTTGTGAAAGCGGTTTTGACACAAAATTAGCTATTTATGCAAGCTGTGACGCTACTACCCATTTAGCTGCAAATGATGACTCTTGTGGCTTAATGTCTGAACTCAATATCGATGTGGTAATAGGCGAAGACTACTACATAAGAGTTGGTGGATATGGTTCTAATTCCGGTACAGGACTCTTAGATGTAGATTTTACTTCATCGTTTGTTTATGATCCTCCTGTAGATCTGTTTGTAGATAACGATGGTTATGCAACATGGGGCATACCGACTGGTCCAGCTACTCCTCTCTATAGCCAAATGGACAATGTAGGCGCAGATGGTAGTATCAATTGCCAGCAATATGAAACAGATCTAGCAATATATAATTGTGAAGGTGCTGATGACTTTGTGGTTCCTGCTGGTGAGACCTGGACGATCAATGAAGTTGATGTTCTTGGCAATGGTGGTGGTGGTAATTGTGATTATGCCCATGTAAGAATATATGCAGATGATGCCGGTATGCCTGGTACACTGCAATTCGAATATCTAGATGTTTATACCAATAATGATGTTGATGGAGACCTATTTTGTGTGATACCGGACACACCACTTACAGAAGGAACATATTGGATTTCTGTTCAAGCTCATATGAACTACAATCCCAATGGTCAATGGTATTGGCAGCGCCAGGCTCCTCCTCTCATCGGCTCTGAATATCACTGGAGAAATCCCAATGGCGGTTATGGTGGTCTTACAGAATGGGGACCAGCTTCGGTTCAATGGCCTGGTGAAACAGATTATGACCTGAGCTTTGCTCTTTATGGAACAATGGCTACCGATAGTGGAAAAAGCGTAGTATTTAACAATACGGAACGTAAAACAAATAGTAACGATACGGTAATCAATGCTTTCAAAAAAACTATTGTACCAGTTTCTACAGATATAGCTGCTGCTGATCTAAAAATCAGCATAGGAAATTTTGATAATACTAGAGATCTACTTGGTTACAATGTGTATCTTGAAGGTGCCTTCGTAGAATACACAACAAATCTATTCTTTGATTATGATGATGGAACACTGATAGATGGTGACCCTTATCAGGCAGGTGTATCTGCTGTTTATGATGATGGTGAGTCTGACCCTGTAACCTATTCATTTGTTTATGGCACTCCACTTGTGCTTACGCTTCCTGTTGAAGAAGGATTTGAAGGTGGAGAATTACCTGATGGCTGGATGAATGAATATGTTGTTGCCAGTGCTGATTGGCAATATACCTATGGCGTAAATGGAACTTATCCAAATGCTCCGCATAGTGGCTCGTTCAATGCTTATTTCAATGATAATACCGGTAGAACAACAAAACTAGTTACACCTCAAATAGATCTTAGTACAGCATCAAATGTAACCCTCTCCTTCTGGCAGGCTCGCGCATTATACGCGCCAGATGTGGATTATCTGCGGGTTTATTATAAAAACTCTACCGCCGGCTCATGGGTGCTTTTGGCAGAATATCTTGAACCTATGGAAGATTGGACTGAGGCGGTTTTAGGGCTTCCTGAATTAACCGATGAGTATTACATAGCATTTGAAGCTGAAGATGGTTGGGGCAGGGGTATAGGTCTTGATGATATCTCTATAACTGAAGAGGCTGCTTATCCAGAAATTTCAGTAACTCCAACATCAATTAATGAAATTCTCGATCCTGAAGGTGTTGTTGTAATTCCTGTTACGATAGAAAATACCGGTGGAACTGATCTTACCTATGATATATCTATTGTTGAAACATCCGATGCTTTTGATAGAAGCAAAATGTCTGCAAATGATATAATAAAAGTTTCTGAAAATATCAATCTATCCGATATGGATATAGCACCTCAAGGATTTATAAAAAATGATCCACCGGCTAGCGACGCATTATTTGATCTGCAATTCCAATATTATGCTGCCAATTTAGGACAGGGTGGTCTTGAAACTGATGGTAACTACTATTACGCACCAGAATATAGTGGAGCAGAAATCAATCGTTACGATATGGATGGTAATTGGTTAGTTGCATTTACAATTCCTGGTGTTGCTGAAGTACGTGATCTGGCTTATGATGGAGAGTACTTCTATGGTTCTGCTGTAAACACAAGCTTGTTTCAGATGGATTTTACTCCGGGTGCAGAAGCGCTTATCAGTACAACTACAATACCTGTAAACTGCCGTGGTATTGCCTATGATGATGAT
>QMNP01000336.1 GCA_003647825.1 Candidatus Cloacimonadota bacterium | reverse complement strand
CACCTGCGGTACAGGACAATGTGAGGGTTTATCCAAATCCTGCGGGGGATTATGTGGTGTTTGAGTTTGAAAATCCCCCCCCTGCCCCCCCCGGGGGTAATGGCACTAACTTAGGTATTTAATATATTTTACTATCTTTGTCGCATGAAGATAAATAGATCATTAGGTGTGAGCACCAAAATACAGACGATACTCAACAACAGCAATTTAGGGTTGCTTAATTCTGTATACCCTGCGGGCTTAAGTGCGGGATATGAAAATCCTGATAATAGCCGGGACCGGATATATACAGTGTCGGGTACTTTGCAGACCATGTTGATAACGGCTACCATGCAAGACAAAACCCTTAAAAACTCTGTTAATTTACATTACATTTCCCATCAGAAGTCCCGGGAATTGGAAACGGCTGTTTTAAACAAGAACATCCAAGAAGAAAAACAAAAAGCCCATTCAGGGCCAAGAAAGGCTGGAAGGCCAAAGCTCTTTAAGGCAGGTCTGCCAAAAAGTAAAGCAAGTGACCATTCTTTAAATACAGCGGCCTACAGCAAAGCAAGGAAAAGGGTCCCACAGGCATTGACCGACCAATTATTTGATTCAAGCATCATTAGAAATGCAAAAAACGACTATAGCCATTGGTTTGGATACAAAGTATATATTGGCGATGGCACTTATGTCCAAATGCAAGACAGTACAGAATTACGGAAAAGATATGCCGTAAAACATAATGGGACGGAATCAAAAGGATATCCACAAGGCCTTTTGGAAGCTATTACGGAACGGGGCACGGGCCAGGTGTTTTCTTACAGGCTGTCTAGCAGGCATACTGGGGAATTGGAACTTTTTTACAATATGATGGATGATTTGCCAAGTCAAAGTATTTTGCTGTTGGACGATCTGTACAACACCTATGAAACATTTGCCAAGCTGGAAAGTCAAGGGGTTAAAACCGTAGTACCCGGGAAACGGAAAAGAAATTATACGGTAGTAGAAAAAATAGAGCAGGGCGATGAAATTGTAATAATCAAAAAGCCGGAGACAAGGCCAAACTGGTTGCCGGAAGATGCAATCGACTTGCCCGGTGAAATCAAACTAAGGCGTATTGAATGCATTAGCCCGGAAGGAAAGGAATATGTATTGTATACTTCGATATTGGATAAAAACATAAAAAAAGAGCATATCATAAACCTGTATTTTACAAGATGGGATGTTGAGGTTTCCATAAGGGAAGTAAAAACAGTTATGGATATAAATATACTTAGGAATGGGTTTTAAATAAGTTGATATTATCATGCTACATTTTTTGCTGTATAGTTCCAATTAGACAAATACTTATCGAAAACGATATTCATATTATTCTTATAACCCTTTTTATACTTTCTGCCGCTTTCATATTTTATATCATTTGTCCTTACAATTACCTTGATCCCTGTTTTTGTTTTAGTTCTTTTGATACATTGTACAACTTTATCAACCGAAGTAAAGTTTGCACCTCTCAACGCATTACTCATAAATGGGAATAACCGGTGTTCAATAGGGTTCCATTTGGAACAATATGGTGGATAATGAGCAATCCTGATATCAATCCCTAATTCAATTGCCGTTTTTTCCAAGTCTTCTTTAAAAATATAATGACGGCTACTGTTGCTTCCTCCTCCATCACAAAGGATTAAAATACACTTTGCCAAAGGGTAGAAATTTTGTCCAACGGTTCTCCACCAGCTTTTTATGCAATCACATGCAAATTCACTTGTATCCTTACTGCTTCCCACGGTAATGAAACCAAGTTTTTGTTTCTCATCATAGATACTATGTGGAATGGCTTGCCCCTTATGCTGAGAAGTAAAGTCATGGTCCCATGTTTGTTGGGCCTGCGTTCCATAAATAGCATCATTGGGCCGTGAAAGTTCCCCTATTGGCTCTTTTTTTTTGTGTCCATGCTTATTATTGGATTGCCTTGTCCCTGATGCAATTTCTTAAGGTGTTGAATGTTTTCAAACTGCTCATTTCGATTTTTGGATTGTCCGATTGCCTTATTTTTTTGAGACTTACGTTTAACGTACCCATGATCTTTGAGTAACTGTTTTACAACAGTCCTACTAATATTAGTTCCTTTTTCGTTCATCCTTTCTGCAATTTCATGTTGATGAAGATAGGTCCAACGTACATCTTCATCACAAGGATCTCCAGCTGTATGTTCTCTTATAACCTCTATGAATACTTGTTGAATAAATGAATCATTCTTTTTCAATTTACGCCCTCCTCCTTTTCTTCTGATCCGTCCTGTTTCAACTTCAACTAAACCTGAAGATATTTCTCTTTGACCTTTAGATAAAGTAGTGACAGAACATTGAAATAAGTTTGATATATACCTTTTTCCCCCGTGTCCCAACTTTTCGGCTTCAACACTGGCATAACGTCTTTTAGAAGCTTCATCTAAGCTATCATAAAGGCACTTCATTGATTGTTCTTGTTTCAAAGAATATGGTTTCATAACTCCATAGAATTTAACAAGATAAAACTATGAAGTTTTAACCGCCATTTAAATCTTTAATATACAAAGATATCCTCATCTATATGTTGAAAACTAATATCAAGAATAAATACCAAGTTATTTTATACCTATTCCT
>QMNP01000335.1 GCA_003647825.1 Candidatus Cloacimonadota bacterium | reverse complement strand
ATTTCAATTTTATCGGTATTTTCCGATAAAATTTGGAGGCTATAATCAACCGTTCAGAAGGTTCTCATGAATTCGACCGTTCGCAAGGTTTTATCTGTGTAAGTCCGTGAGCTATTTTCTTACTTTTGCTCATTTTTGTTAGTTGTTAAATACTACTTCTCTGTAGGTACAACTATCCCACGAATTATAATATTCTGGAAGAAAACAAAAACTACAAAAGTAGGAATAGCAGCAATCACCAATGCGGCAAAACCAACTCCCGGAGCACTTCTCTGCATTAGTTGATAAATGTGTACCATCATCGTCCACATGCTTTTATCCTGGCAAACAATGAAGGCAAACATGAAATTCCGATATGCAGCATTGAAAGCACCTAACGCTATCACTGCCATGATCGGTTTGGAAAGACTCATAGCGATCTGCCAGAAAATGCGTGTTTCACTGGCACCATCAACCGTTGCACTTTCAAAAAGTTCCTGTGGTAATGAATCGAAAAATCCTTTCAACAGAAATATAAAATAACCATCCGCAGCAGCGGGCAAGATCAGAGCAAAAAACGTGTTCAGCATATTGAATTTTTTCAATAACAGGAAACTGGGAATTCCCATCACCATAGGGGGAAAAGCCATAGTTAACATTAACACAAGAATGATCTTGTAAGTTGCTCGTAACTTAAATCTGCTCATAGCGTAAGCTGCTAGTGGATTCACGAGCAGAGCTGTAATAATAGCAAGGGAACAGTAAATCAGCGTGTTGACAATCGCCCGGCCGTTATATAACATCACGTCTAATACCATCACATAGTTTCGCTTGGTGAATTCGTTGAATATGTCTTTTTTATGTTCTTTAAATATGAAGTAATCAATTGTCTGATTATCAATTACAACTTGTGAAAAATCATTGAAGAGCAAACCGTACTTTGTATTCAAATCTTCAATTGAATCATATTTATTTTGTAGAAAATCCTGCCATTTTTGCTGTTCAGATTTATCAACAGTCAAGAATTGAGCTGAGACCTTTTCTGTTACAAACTCCAGCCAGAGTTTCTTGTATTCTTCTTTTTCCGGAGTGACTTTTGCAGGATAAATATTCATCTCATCTTTGAAATTAGTTCCCAATACAACATTCATTTCTTCCAGATCAAACTCTCCAATTGGATCACGAAATTTGCTTTTAACGAAATCTCGAAATTCCATCTGGCTGGTCATTAAAAGTCCGACTGCATCTACAGCAGCTTCCTGTTGCACAAATACCTGCCAATCATTTTGCCGTGTCAGATTATGTTTTGGACGTTGTTCAGTTAGTTCAATCTCAGCGAAATAATCGAAACCATTTTTATAAATTCTATTCAATTCATCAATTGAAGAGTATTTTTGTTTCAGCCAATTACGAAAATCGATTTCCACACTTTTAATAATGAGAAATTCAGGAGGAACGATATTTTCTACAAAAAAAGACCAATCGACCAGTAAAGCACCGGAACGAGGAAGTTCAAATGGAATTGTAATCTCGGAAAATCTTGAATAACTAGTTTTATAAGTATCATTCAGAAGGAAAATGTCAGAGTATTTTTCCAGGAGAAAATCTCGGTAAAGTTCTGTTGCTTTCTCATCAACTTGCACATGGTGGATATTCACCTGTTTCTTTACGTATTCGACCCAGTGCTTTTGCAGAGGACATTCGGGTAATTGAGTGGAAAGAGTAATATTTTGCCAGTCAGGAAAATTAGTTCCCAAGCTTTCATTAAGAAGATCAAGCCTTCCTCGGTAGTTGGTTACCAATTCATTTGCAATAAAGTTTCCATCAAGCGAAGCATAAACCCGATGCCAGAGCGGAAGTTCCTGACGGAAATCTTTATATCGTCCCAGATAGCCCTGATAATCTCCACTGAAATTACGGGAAAGAATATTACGTTCTTCCACGCGAACTTCGTCCCAGCTCAGGATGGAAGTGTCGTATTTCTCATTGAAATTTTCCAGTGATTTATCAGCTTCCAATTTCATTTGATCGCGGAATTTCCGTTCGTTGCGAGGATAAACTCCCCGTCCATATTGTTCAGAAATATAGTAATCAAAAACAGTATGTTCAGCAGATCTTTCCTGCAAGAATTGCTGCCAATCATCAAATTTTTGTTTTACAGGATTTGATGGTTTTTCTAAAAATTCAAATGCCAGATATTTGTTTCGATATTGCTCGATGAACAAGTTGGATTCTTCGTTCATTCGTGCTTCTACATATTTTTTCAGCAGCATTTCACTGCTGGTAAAATATTCAGGGTAAAGGCTGAAATGTTTAGAATCCACATCACTTTTGAAGGAAGCCGAAACCATCATCATAAAAGGATAGATCATAGTGATAGCACCAATGAGCAGCACCAGGTGGATCGTGCTGTTCAGGACACGCATCTTAAACGATTTTCTACCTACTTTTCCAATTATCGGCATTGATTAACAACTAACAAAAACGAACAAAAGAGTTTGTTATTGTTCATTTTCTCCCTTCAATTTACTCGATGCGAAGTTTCTCTTCGTATCGCATCAGAGTTATTTTAGCAATGGTCTGAACTGTCAAAAGAAAAATGGAAAATGCATTTTACTCGTTGCGAAGTTTGTCTTCGTAACGCTTCAAGTTAAGATTACTT
>QMNP01000334.1 GCA_003647825.1 Candidatus Cloacimonadota bacterium | reverse complement strand
TTCAAGGTAGAAAAGTTTATTAACAAATAGCAGTTGGCAGTAGCTCCTCAGTCTCTGAGGAACAGATTTTCTTTGACACAAATTTAACTAAAACACTTTTTAGAAATGTCTTTGATTTAAATATATTTATTTTGGAAAGTTTTATGCATTAATAGGTTTTAAATTTGTTAATCTTGATCAAAGGAAATTTTCATGAACAAAAAAACGGTTTTATTCCTAATTATTTTTTTAATCATCAACATATCATTAAATGCTGAAGATCCTTTTTTAATCAGGGAGAATACCAATTTCAGATATAGCAACTCCATAACATTGGAAGACGGAGTAGTAAGTGTGTGGGGCGATACCAAAACCAGTGTGTGGAATCTCTACGCGCAAAAAGTTGATGCAGCTGGAAATATACTGTGGAACAACGGTCAACCAATGTTGATAGATGAAAATCAAGGTAGTTTCCCTAATTATATCCGAACAGTAAAAACGAACGATAATTGTGTCATTATTATTTGGATTCGGTTCTTTAATCCAGACGATTATCGAGTGTATGCTCAAAAAATTAACAGTTCAGGTCAACTTCTCTGGTCGGCAAATAATGAATTAATTCTGGCAGCCGATTTTTATCCTCATATTCATCTTGTGGCAAATGATGTAGGCGGAATATTTATATTTTATAATGATATACAAGGGGTGATTGGTTTGAATCTGGATTCCAACGCTGATGATCTATGGTTTGGCAATATTAATCCGCTTTGGGGGAATGTAAGTCTCAGAGACATGAAATCAGATAATAATGGCGGCGTAATAATAAATTATAATGATTTATCTGGTGATGAAAACCTTTTTGCTGCCAGAGTCAATTCTGATCGTGAAATTCTCTGGAATGAAATTGTAACCATATCACTACCCAGCTATTATTATCCGAAAATTGTTGCAGTTGGATCAAGTGATTTCATTATCTGGTGGCGCTGGGATGGCAACATCATTGGCCAGCACTTTGATCTGGCAGGAAATCGATATTGGGGTGAGGAAGGAATTCAGATAAATAATCAGCCCGTTTATGAGTATGCAGATATAGGTTTATTTGGAGACAATAACAGTTTTTTCATAGCATACGTTATCGAGGCACCACCTCCAAGTAACGATGAAATTTTCAAGATTATGAAATACGATCTTGATGGAAATGCTCTTTGGGAAGAAGGAACAGTACTAAGTAATTCTTCTTTCGGATATGTGGATTTAATCTCTATTTCAAATCAAAATTACGTCATTTCATGGAAGGATAACATTTCGATCTATGCACAAAAAATTGATTCTGACGGCAATAAACTTTGGGATGACGAAGGAATTGTCATTGTACCGGAATGTGAGTTTGAATGGACACAGGGAGGATTTCGAATAAACGAAATGTATGGACAGCTATTGTGTACCTGGCAGCCTATTCAAGATGGAAATTCATATCTAAAATATCAAGCCTTGGATTCAAATGGAAATCTATTACTCCCCAACGAAGGAATAGACATTCAAAGTGGAAATTATTCTTACATCGATCAATATCAGTTGATAGGAAACGATGCATCAAGTTATTGTTTGTGGGAAGATTATAGATATAATAAAATAAGGATTTTTGCTCAGCGGATTGCACCCAATGGAGTAAATTATTTCCCCACAGACGGAATAGCAATTACAGATACTGTTTTCCATCATCAGGAAAATTTTAGAGCAAAAGCTTTACCTGAAGGTGGAGTGATCGTTGTCTGGAATGAAGTGAAAGAAAATGAAACATTAAAACGTGTACGTTGGCAGATTTTAAATTCTGATGGAACTGTGAACAATCCTAACGGAAACGACATTACTGTGAACGTTACATTGGACCAAACTAATCCTCAAGTTGATATGATAGATGGAGATATTATCATCGCCTGGCTGGAAAATGAGAGTATCAAAGCTCAGAAACTCGTTAATTATTTGCCTATATGGGGAAACAACGCTTCTCTCTTGATCGAGGGAGGTAATACAAATTTTTTTCGAATAGCTGGAAGTTATTTATACTTCGATTATATGGATAATTATTATTTTCATCACATAGATGAAAATGGTAATCTTTCCGGCAATTGGCCTTCTGCCGGTGTAGGAACAAATACAACTAATTCCCATCTTGAAGATATGATCGAGTACAATGGAGATCTGATCTATACCTGGCGCGTTTACGGTGATTATAAAATCTATGCATTTCAGATTCTATCTGACAATGGCCAATACATTTTTCCTGATGATGGCTTTATTATTTCGGAAGGTGAGGATTATTATTATCATGATTTCCTTTTTGATGGCTGTATCAATCTTATCCATGAGGATGAAACAAGTCACAATATTTTAATGGAACGATTTGATCTGCAGGGAAACACTATCTGGGATAATGTCACGATTCAAAATAATCATTACTTTAATAGATTGAAAGCTACGAAACTCGGAGATAACTTCCTGGTTTCCTGGTGTACAAATTTCGATGAAACTACAAGCTCCTACATAATGCGGATGATAGATTCTAACGGTAATCCTATCCAATCTAATCTGGTTTACGATGATTTCTTGATAACTTCTGAGCGACGCGATTATCAGATTGTTTCAGCAACAGATACAGATGCTTCAATT
>QMNP01000051.1 GCA_003647825.1 Candidatus Cloacimonadota bacterium | reverse complement strand
TTCTTCACCTGAACCGGCACCACCTCCGCTGGAAGAAGTAGGTAAAGTGATTTCAATCATAGCAAGATGTACGGATACCATTATAGTCATTAACATTGGTATAAGAACTATGAATAGGTTCATGATCGGAATAAGGTTTGGTTCCCTTGGTTCGTGCTGAGATTCTGACCTATTCTTGGATGGACCGTAAGCCATAATTTAATCCTTCATTGAATATGTTATCTGGTTAATAGTTTTAACACTAAATTCATCAATATCGTTAACGATTTTGCTTGCTCTGGATTGCAAACCACCTTTAATAATCATGGTAGGAATAGCCACCATAAGACCATAGGCAGTAGTTCCCATTGCCTGAGAAATACCAAGTGTAAGAAGACGGCTCTTATCTGCCTCTGGAGCATTAGCCAAAGCATCAAAAGCGGCAACAAGACCAAAGATTGTTCCCAGAAGACCAATCAGTGTTGATACTTGAGCAATAATATCGAACCAGAAAAGTCCTGCTTCAACTTTGGGTATTGCCTGCAAGCCTGCTTCATCAAATGAGTTTTGAAGAGCTCTTTGCAGTTCCATGCCTTTTTTGCCAGATTTCAATCCGTCATTATAGCCCAGCAAGCCGTTCCAGAAAATGAAACCAATCGTAGTTCGTTTAAATTGAGCGCAAACCTTGATTGCTTCTTCTGTTTGACCGTTTTTGATATATCCTTTCAATTTCAAATAGAATTTCTGGGTATCCAGTTTTTCTTTAATTGTAAGCTGCCAGTACTTTATAATGGCCAGAATGATCACCACAACAAGCAGGAACGAGATTATGTACATAAACTCGCCACCTTCGACGAACATCTTAACTAGATCCATAGCAGCTAAATTACACACACTAAACAACATAATTGCTAATAACAATACTTTGAAAAAACCTTTCTTCATTACAAGCCTCCCTCTAATATAACATTTTATTGGATTTTTTTAACTTCTCTTCCATTTCCCTTTTTTGCAGATATTCAAAATCTGTTTTTTTTCGGGGCATTATAGAAGAGTCGTCAGGTTTTCTAATATCAATTTTCACTTCATCCTCTTGAGTACTTTTCAGAGTCTTTATATTTTTAAATTTAGCCTTTATATCGGCAGAATTCGTTGTTTTCATTACTTCTTCAACAGGTTCATCCGGTATTATTTCTTCCTCGACAACGTCATCCAGCAAAGGAGCCTCTTCCACTGGCACAGTTTCCTCAATCACTTCTGAATCAGCTGCTGCTTCTTCTACCACTTCTACATCAGGGTTATCTACTTCCTCAGTCTCCTCCATATCCTGAGAAAATATCGAAAATGACAATAGAAGTAAAAATATCAATAAAAAATTCTTCATATTCACCTCAGGTTATTCGCCTTTACGGATTATATAATCCATATCAAAAATGAAACCTTTATACATTTCTCCACCAGTTACTTTTACCATGATAGTATTTTTGCCAGGTAAGAGCTGAGAGATCACAAGCTCATTACTCTGAACTTTGAACAATTTTTCATCAACTACCATCTCTTTATTTTCTACCACCAATTCTTGATTGATCCAGATAGAAACAATATGTTGTCCAATATATCTGGCTGATGCCCGCAGCACCTCGGTTGGTATTTCAATTTCAGCTTTGAAGAAAACGGTATTAGCGGTTGTCGTATCAATTACCGGATACCAGATCTCTTGAGCTGGTGATTCTTCCATACCAAACATCTGGCTTTTGTAATACTGGAAGTAGGCAGTATCAGCGGCAACCCATTCATATTCTATAACATCAGGTTCTTCAACAACCTTCGTTTCCTCGGTATTTATAGATCCTGCCTGGGCTATCATAGAATCAGCTTGAGCGATCATTGTACTTGCCATAACCATTATTGAGTCGGCTTGAGCGATCATTGATTCGGCTTGAGCTACCATTGTCGAGTCTATTCCTGTAACCTTCACAGAATCAGCTTCAGCAATTACTGAAGAATCTGATACAGCCATCATAGAATCGGCTGGAGCAGAAAGTGTATCGGCTTGAACAATTATAGTGGATTCAGATTCAGTGATCAACGAATCTGCTTGAATTCTCAATGATTCAGCCTGGTCTATCAACAGTTCTGCTTGAGCCTTCATTGAATCAGCTTGGGCTAATACAATTGGATCTGCAATTGTTTCTTCAGCAACAGCTGAATCAGCCACTGCAACTTCCTCTTCTGACGCTTCTGCAAGTTCATCAAAATTAGGAAGTTCATCTGCAGAATCTGCTTTATGAGTAAGCCAGGTAAAGTCTGAATAGAACATCTTCTTCTCTGTTGTACGGAAGAATTCTAATGCTTCTTCATCGTACTGCAAAGTATAATGAGCTGCAAACAGTGTTGTATCAGTACCAGTTGTGTCAACGGCTGTTGTATCTCGAGCAATTTTGAAAGTGATCATATTATCACCGGATACAGCACCTCTGGTAGAAGTAATTTTATAATGAGGAGTAAGCACATCATTCACTTTAACAAATTCTTCCTGCAAAGTTGGTTCTTTTTCAACAGGAGTATCATTTATAAAGACTTGAACTGGTCTGTCATAAGTATATTCAATCGTAATCAATTCAGGAGGAATTTCAGCAGAAAATCTAGAACTCAAATAGATATCTTGATCTGCTGGAATGATCACAACCTCAGCTGTATCAAAGACAGCTTCTATAGTGTTAAGTTCAACTGGAGTCCAAAGTGACGGATCTGATGTTGTTAATTCTGTTTCAGAAATAGTCACCAAATTCCTGTTCCAGCTGGCATTAGTGTAATAATCTTCGTGGATCTTGCTTTTACGAACTCCCCATTCAGCAAGTTTGTTATAGGCCAGATCAGTATATTCATCGCTATAATCTTTACCATCATAGAAAGTTGTAAGCAATGTGGTATACATTTGAGCAGCTTTCTTCTTGAAGCCATAAGCCAGTTGGTTACCCTGACCGGTAAGAGCTGTTTTATACTGCTGCTGTTGTACAGGATTAGCAGCCATTCTCTCATTGTTCAACTGATCCGAAATATCAATATATTTTTTTACCTGTGTAATTGTAACATCTGTTGCATAATCATAGGTTAGTGCTGCCAGATAGATGGCATGGGTACGTTTCACTGTTTCCAGATTATATTCGTTACCCTGTTTGATCAAAGCGATAACTCTGTCTCGAACAGCATCGCATTGCTCCATCAGTTTAGGAATTCGCTTCTTACCCTCTGCCAGGTGTTTCTTCCATTCTGTAAGGTTATTTACTTTGATTAACTGTCCGGGAGTTTTACCCAGAACAGCAGCTTCAATTTCTGCCATTTCTGTAGCATAATGATTTTTAAATTCTACATATCTTGCATAATAATCGAATACATCATAGATCGTTTCGGTAGGAAGGACAACACCCTGAGCCTGATACTTTGCCTCTGTGTTTTTGAATTCTTCGATCTTGGTAAACATCAGGTCATATTCTTCTGCCTCGAACAGGCTATCGGCAACAGCTTTAATTTCTTTCAACTTCTCTGCAGCAAATTGTTCCAGCAGGTTAATGGAAGGATCTTTTTTATAGATGTGAGCAGCCAGTTCTTCGTAAGCCGCTTCATCACCTCTATCTTTGTACATTAAGGCTACCAGCACCAGGAAGTCATTTGCTTTGGGATGATCGGGATAGAGCTCATCGAATTTCAAACAATACTCTTCGATCTTCTCCTCGTCTTCCAGTTCCTGATAAATTCTTAAACCATTTAAAAAGATATTTTCAGGCTGCTGATCTCCAATATCCATCTGGGCAGCATCATCATGTAATTCCATATACATAGCGGCAGCAGCAAATTTATCATTAAACTGCTCGCCTTCGTAAAAGCTGATTATATTCAGTCGTAATTTGAAAGCTTCATTCGACTTAGGATAGAGATTGATATATTGCTGACGCAGATCTTCACTTTGAGTCCAGTCTTTTAAGCTATCAGAAATCGTCCAGGCACCTACGTATGCTGCCAATTTCTCATCGCTGGTTTCCTTTCGAGAAGCAATTTCCAGATACAGATCAAGTGCTGTTTGCAATTCATTGGCACTCTTATAGCTTTCAATTGCTTTTACCAGGAAGCCAATACTTTCATCAGGTTTAGTCTCTTTTAATTCATCAGATAAACGAAGATACTGTTCTGCTGCCTGTACATAATCGGCGGAATCCGCCAGAGTTGAAGCTTTCGTCTGCATGGCTGCCAGTACATTGTTATTAAGTGCTTCCTTTTCTTCTGCTGATGCAAATTCTGCCGCTTTTCTATAATAGCTTTCCGCTAGATCATAGTCCAGTCTCTGCTGACTAATTTCAGCCATCCTGGCGTAGGCGATCTTGGAGAGTTCGTCTTCCAGAGTATAATTGAGTAGATTCTCATAATCAGCATAAGCTTCATCAAACTCTTCGCGATTATAACGCATTTCTGCTCTTTGATAGATTATTCTGACAATCTCTTGCTGAATTTCTACGCCTTCTTTAGCTGATTCGATCAGATAATTTTCAAAGAAGATCGAGGCATTGATCAAAAGTGAATCCAGGCCATCAGCATCAATATAGATGCCACGCGCAGAATCAATATATGCTTGTTCATTTATGGTGGGTTTTAATATCTCATAGATCTTTTCATAATTATAATATTCAATATCACGATAATCGTAAACCAGCGGATTATCGGGATTATCGTTGATAAAGGTAAGAATATCGGCATTGGTATCGAAATAATAACCAGGATCGTTGGTTCCTTCCGCCATATCCTGGCCAAAATCGACCACTGTTTTCCGCATATTTTCTTTCTTTGATCTACCCAGTTCATCATCAAATTCGGTAAATTTACAATAGTTATCAGTCAATTCCTCATAGGTGCGATAATCTTCATCGCTTTTGGACTGAGCAAAATTATTGTAAAATTTAGGTTCCAGGAATTCATAGGCATCACGAATCACTTTCAATTGAGGTTCTATATAGTTATCTTTATTGGTTTGATACCAGAGCGAGTCGACTCTGAATTCAGTTACCAGTCTGATCATCTGATCAATAACTAATTTTTCTGCCGGCACACCATTTCTGGTTCTGGAGGGATATCGTTTAAAGATCGTCATGATGGAATCGATATAGGTAGGAGCGCCAATATTATCCGGGTAGAGTGTTATTAATGCGTCATAAAGGTCAACTGCCTGCATAGGCGCGTTATATTTATGTTTTAGTTCTATGGCTTTTAAAATCACTTCCTGACCATATTCTTTATTCACAAAATTCTGGAAGATCTCAATTGCCTTCTGGGAGGCAACTGAAAACTGTTCGAAATCAGTTCCGTCGTATTCTATCAAACTGTAAGCCATATTTTCAATGGCATCACCTTCAAAGAAAGCTCTTTCAGTTTGAAGAGAATCCGCTGAGATAACCTCCAGGATTTGAGAAAAATCATCAATTGCTTTCGGGAAATTAGCACTACTGAAATAAACCCAGGCTCTTTGAAAAAGACCATGAAGTTGAAGCGGATCACCTTCCCGTTCTACCACAATATCAAAATATTTGATCGCTTTCTGGTAAAGCGGACCGGGTACTCGAGAGTCAATGGCAATATTGAAGTAAACATTACCAAGGCGATAAGCTGCTTCAGTATTATATTGTGAATCGGGCATATTATCCAGGATTTCCTTATAGGCATCGATCACATATTGCAGTTTTTCTTCCGAAAGGCGCATATTATCCGGCCAGTTGATTACCAGATCGATGTTGTTCATCCTGGTTTCATCTCTTTTTAATACTTCTGCATTGTAACCGTATAGTCCCAGATTATAGTAAACTGCATCTTTTTCCAGTATATTAGGATCGTATTCCAGAACCTTGGCATAATATCCTGCTGTTTTGCCTGGTTCGGTTACATCAACTTCAGTACTCATCTCGGCCAGATTGAAATACATTCTGGCCAGTCCCGGTGAATTGGGATTATCATTAATAAAATCTAATGTTTTATTATATATTATTCTTTTATAATTAATTTTCTTTTCATATTCAGTTTGTAATTGCGACTCCGCTGATTGGGCAAAAATGCTAAAAGAGACGAATATAAAAATGAAAACCAACAAGTTTCTCAGAAGAGATCTATTCATTTCTAACCTTTTCCTGGAGTTCTTTGTACTTCTTATCCATAGTCTGAGTCTGCTTAAAGAGAAGACCCAGTAATTTCATTTGATATTGATCTGTAACTGCAGCTACATCACCAATTACAGCAGATAAAGTTCTATCATAAAGATCTTTGAGACTGTCAAATTCAGAGATCAATATTTGTTTTTCTCTATTTAATTTGGCGGCAATACGTTTGTTAAAATCCTGACGTACAACATCTTTTAACCCGATCATTTCCGTCTTGGAAGCTTCAATGGAAGCAATCTCTGCTTCGATCGCCTGCTTGAATTCATCCGTAGGCGTGCCGCCAAACATATAATCAGCTATCAGATCGAAAGATTCCATATTAGCAGTAACCAGTTCTTTATATCTGGCGATCTTTTCGGCAATATCGGTATGATTATTATCCTGGGCAATAACCTGTAATTCATTCCACGTGTTCATATCAGTTTCAGCATACATTTTCTCTATGGCAAGTCTGCGAGCCATATCGAACTCAAAACCGGAAACCTGGGTACGATGCCCTAAATATTTGAGGGTCTGCAGTACAAAGATAGCTGAATCTGAATAGGCAATCTCCTCCTCCATCAGACGGGGTATTCTATCATTGGGAGTAGAATTTGCCAGCAAGACCAGCGCATCAATATCAGAAACAGTGCTGGTGTAGGTTTTATATTCCTCTTCCAGAAGGATAAGAGTATTTAACGTGGTTGGATCCATTCCTTCATAGAAGCCCTGCATAGTCTCATTGGTAGCCTGTAAATCAGCTTCAATTTGAGTCAGCTGTAAAGACAATTCATCTAATTCTGACTGCGATAATCTACTGGCAGCCATTATACGACGAATACGGCTGTAATCTTCCAGTAATTGATATTTAGTATTAAGAGTACTTAAAAGCATATCATTCTGAGAAATCATCTCACTAACAGAAGATTCGATCAGATCCAGATCTACACCACCGCTTTTATTCATTGCAATCAGGAATTTAGCAGATGTATAATACTGGCTTTTATGAGGTTTTTCCACTATTTGTTCAAGATATGTAAGAGCCTGGTCATACATGCCATTTTCATTATATCTGGAAGCAACTTCAAACAGCACAGCATCATCAATGGGTTCTTTCTGCATTTTGCAATAGGTATTATAGTATTGCAGCGCCTTCACTTCATCCTTTTCAAGAGTATAGAGGCGAGCCAAAGCTAAAAAACTGAAATCATAATCCGGATTATTTTTCTTGTAATCGTTATCGCTTAAAGCCAGAAACTCCTCTATTGCAGAATCAACCTCACCTTTAAAATAAGAGATCATGGCCAGCATAGAGGCAGCCTTATAGGAATAATATGTATCCTGTTTTAAGATATTGAAGATCTCAGCAGCTTCATCATAACGGCCAACATTAAAATAAGCCTGTGCCAGCCAGTAATTCTGTGTTATAGACATTTCGCCCGTATAGCTGTCAAAGAGAGTGATCAGCTCTTGATCGTAGCCTTCGTAGAAATACACTTTCTGAAGCATAAATTGAGCTTCTTCAATCTTAGATGACTGGGGATAGTTCCGGATCATATCTTCCAGATAATTGCGAGCTCGAGCGTATTGGCCGCGGTAAAAGAAAAGTTTAGCCTGATAAAACCTGATCTGATCGTGCAATTCAGGGATCTTGCCATAGATAACTCTGTGCTCACCAATTTTGGTGGAGAGAGTTTCCAGATCATTCTGCTCAAACATACGGTCAAATTGTTTGGTATATTTGGCATAATGCTTCAATATATCGGCTAACTTATCATTTTCATATAATTCGCGTATTGCCTGCTGCTGCTTTAAAAGATTGAAGAAATATGAAACCTCTTCTTCCATGTAAGCGAGCTGCCTGCCCTCTTCCCGCACCAGATCAATTAACTGCGTATTAGCTTCTGCCTGATTATCAGTTTCGTCCTGTGCAAAAATAAAAAGGGATGACAATACGAATAAAACTAAAATTGTTTTCTTCATAATAGTCATTTCTAATATCTATTCTTGTAAAAGTTTCCTGATCTCTTCCAGTTCTTTTTCAGATTGCTTTCTACGCTGACGGATCTGTTCCAATTCTTCCTGAAGTGGATTGGTGCCGGATTCGTAATAGCTGCCGCCGGAGCCCGGTACGGTTTTATTCTGCATATAGCGTGTGGTAGAGGCTTTAACTCGTCTTTCATTAATTTTAAGCTCGGAAAATTTATCCATAGTATATTTTAGATTAAAGGCTATTTTATTTCCTAAAGCTGAGTTTGCTAAATCTTCCATTCTAAAAATACCTGCGTTAACAGTGAAATTCTTGAAGAAAAAATTTATGCCAAGATTCATATCCTGTCCATCGATCTCACCCAGAACTCCCCAATGCTTGGAAGGCTTGATCTCCAGGCCGCCAAAAAGGCCATTAACATAGCCGCTGTATTTTCCACGTCCCCTGAATCTTCTGGCACCCAGGCCAAGATGAAGGGTTGTTTCAATATAATCCATACCCGATATACCCGTTACGATAACTGTAGATTTACTGAGAACGGTAAAGGGCGAGAACTTCACATAATCAATTGGATCAGGATAATCATATTCTCCACGAAAATATCCTAATTTAGGATCACCAACTTCAGAAAAAATATTCAGCATTCCAAAGGAAATAGCCGGTAAGGTTTCTGTCTCGGTGATCAATTTGAACTTGAAATTAGCAAATACTCCGGCTGTACTGGTGTAAACAATGCCAAGTTCTGCCTTATTAAACAGGCCGATCCTTAGATTACCGGCATAATCCAGTTCATCATAAGGTTTCCTATCGGCGATAGTCTCACCGGGAGCCAATTCGACAACTCCATCACTGGTCATTAAGCCGGTAGTTGATATATCCATCATCATATGCGGCATTACATAGGCATCCGGAATATTTATCGTACCCATTGCTGTGTAAGGTATCGCCAATAAAGCGGATGCTGCAACTAAAACGAAAAGCAATAAAACGTGTTTTTTCATAACTATACCCCCAAAAAATTGCACTTTTTCTTTTA
>QMNP01000333.1 GCA_003647825.1 Candidatus Cloacimonadota bacterium | reverse complement strand
GGAGCTGCTGCTGTAGATAAATTTGAGCGTAAAGAATTTGCAGATCTGTCTTTGAATGCCTTCTCCACAAAAGGTGTCAGGTTTATTTAATGGGATATTCTCTGAATAACTCTTCAACGATTTTTACTGCATCTTTAACATAGGCTGTACACTTTAAGTGGTCCAACTGCTTTTTGGCAGGAGTGCTTGTATCATCCAGTTTCAGTTCACGGCATAATAATGATTTATATTTGCATTCAAATGATTGGAAGAGTTCTTTACTAAGTTCGTATGTCTTTTCCTTAGCATCCAGATCATCAGGTAAAATTCTTCCATATTTCAAGCCGATTACCATCAAAGCTCCAGTTACAGCTCCGCAAGTTTCTCTGCTACCTGCCATTCCACCACCAAAGGCAGAAGAAATCTTCATCGCAATTGGATGGGGAAGATTGAGTTCTTTTATAAAAGCACCCAATACGGCTTGAGAGCAGGATAAGCCGCTATCAAATAAAAGCTCTGCATGTTTAGATTTAATCATAATATCCTCATCTTAATTTTTCAACTTCAATAAATAGATTCTTAAGTTTTTCTAAATCTAATTTGCCATTAGTACGTACACTGCTGCAAAGATCTATTCCGAATGGTCTTACGGTTTGGAAGGCTTCAATTATATTATGTGAACCTATACCACCCGCTAAAAAAATTGGAATATCAACTAACTTCCTGATCTCTTTACTTAATTCCCAATTGTGAGTTCTGCCGGTTCCACCCAGTTCTTTAACCTTTAAATTTGGATTACCGGAATCTAATAGAACTGTATCGACAAATTTGGAAACATTAAGAGCCCGTTTTATGGAATTATCATCAATAACATGAATAACTTGTACGAGCTTTATTCCTGGGATATTCTTTCTAATTTGATCATAAGTGTCCAATCTCAATTCATCAACAATTTGAATAGTGTTTGCATTTACTTTCCTGTGATGCTCAATGATCTTTTCTGCTTTCGTTTCGGATGTCAGTAAAAAGGAATCAATTTGTGGTGGGATGACTTTTACGATCTCTGCAATCAATTCATCGGGAATTACACCTGGTCCACTTGGCATGTGCCCAACCAAGCCAAGAGCGGATGCTCCATATCTAATTGCCGCTTTTACTTCTTCCTTGCTGCTGATGCAGCAGATCTTTATTTGAGGGATTTTCGCTGGATTCATGTTTACTCATCCTTTTGTAAAATTGTAATTATGTCTTTAATTTCATGAGCAATATAATCAGGTTTCACCTTCCATAAGGCTGGATCATCATGATTTCCATAATATGCAGCGATTGTGGAGATTTCGATATTCTTTTTCTGTTTTTTAAATTCAATTTCTGCATTTTCTGCTGTCCGTATATCGGTTTCATGATCTCCAATATAGACTATCTTTCCCGATTGAATTCCAAGATCTTCGATACACCTGATCAATCCTTCCGGATGCGGTTTCTGCCGTTGAAGATCAACTTCTTCATAACCAATAATTGATTGAAAATATGTATCCAGATCATTGTCTTTTAATGTCTCTAAGATAATTTGTCTGGAGTTTTGAGAAACAATTCCGTGCGGAATTTGTACTGATAATTTCAGAACATTAATCAAATTTGGGAAAAAGGTTATTTCTGTGTTATCTTCCAATTGAAATTGAGTCCAAAGTTTGCCAATCATGTCTATTTGATCTTCCGAAAAATGAAAGAAATTTTTATAAAGATATCGCCAATTATGTGCTTGAGAATTAGCCGCATTATAATTATCTAGCGCTTTCATACAATCATAATATTCAGCAGGATTATCAGTTACGAATTCAATAATTTTCCTGGTAACGTTGAAATTCTTTTGACTTGTATCAATCAGGGTCCCATCATAATCCCAGATCACTGCCTTAAAATTCATTTTTACCTTTTTCATTGCGGCTATTAGTAAAGGTATCAAAACTTCGTCAATCTCAAAAAGTTGAATTATCAGATTATTAGGATTAATTTCAGCTTGACCGGAATGATGGATTTTTTTTTCTGCAAATGTGCTGGGATAGCTCAGTCGGTAGAGCAACTGATTCGTAATCAGTAGGTCGGAGGTTCGAATCCTCTTTCCAGCACCACTGTTTTTATCAAATGTGTAGATTAATATTTGGAGTGATTTTTTGAATAATACTTATAAATGTTTTGCCCTTTTTTCGGGTGGATTGGATAGCATGCTGGCAGTTTTACACATGCAAAAACTGGGTTATACAGTAATTCCGATATTTTTCGAGACTCCTTTTTTTACTGCGAAAAATGCCAGAAAGGCTGCAGAAAGTATTGGATTTGAACTAATGGTTCATGATCTTACCGAACTGCACCTGGAAATGCTGAAAAATCCCCGCTATGGTTTTGGCAAAAACATGAATCCCTGCATCGACTGTCATGGTTTGATGTTCAGAGAAGCCGGCAGATTGATGAAGGAATACAATGTGGATTTTCTGATTTCCGGAGAAGTGCTAAGTCAAAGACCTATGAGCCAGAGAAAAGATGCTATGAATTCTGTAGGCAAACTGAGTGAAGTAAAAGACTTACTGGTTCGTCCACTTTCACAAAAGCTTCTTGCTGATACATTACCAATTCGTGAAGGCTGGGTGAAGAAAGATGAAATGCTTGATATCCAGGG
>QMNP01000050.1 GCA_003647825.1 Candidatus Cloacimonadota bacterium | reverse complement strand
TGCTGCAGCTATAGACGAAGAACTGTTGATTTCTGATCGTTGATTTCTGATTGCAGATTTGAGATTTGAGATTTGAGAAGTAATTCGCTGGACTTGACTTCACTGGAGTTTACGATAGTGGAGTTAAGAACAGTTACAAGAACAGCCAAGAACAACTGATATAATACTTAATCAGCTCTGTCGGGTCTTGTTTATTAATCATTCGACTTAGTTTGTATTGAGCTGATTTTGCTTATTTCAAATTCCATTATCTGTGTCTATCCGTGTTTATCCGCGATTTTACCATTTCACCCTAACCCTTTTAATATTGACATTTAAACACAATTCAAAAGTTTTGAGCAAGTTTAAAATTAAAGGAAATTGTTATGTTTAAATTAGATGAGAAGCATCTGGAAAAGGCAAAGGAGTTTGCGTTAAGTAACAGGAAGAAGAAGTCTTGTGATAAGTGTTACGATCGCGGTTATATTGGCGTTACACCAGAAAACACACTAGCATTATGCCACAAATGTGTAGATATGGATAAAGCTCTGGAAGATTGGAAAAATTACGTGTCTGAAATACCAGAACTGAAAGAACAATATGCCGAACTCTTCGAAGAAGAAAGCGAAGAGGAATAACCAAAACTCAGGAGTATAAATG
This sequence comes from Candidatus Cloacimonadota bacterium, assembly GCA_003647825.1. Classification (GTDB taxonomy): domain Bacteria; phylum Cloacimonadota; class Cloacimonadia; order Cloacimonadales; family TCS61; genus B137-G9. Next base: position 8,553 of record QMNP01000050.1, on the reverse strand, counting down.
TATAAAACAGTAGATATAAAAGCAAAACCTGCTGATCTCGATAAGAAGATCAGAGAATATTGGATCAAACACAATATCGCTCAAAAGAGTGAAGATTTCCGAGAAGGAGCAGAAAAATTCATTTTCTTTGAAGGACCGCCCACAGCTAATGGTATGCCGGGAATTCATCATGTGCTTAGTCGAACTCAAAAAGACACTGTGTGTCGCTACAAAACTATGAAAGGCTTTCAGGTTAAAAGAAAAGCCGGTTGGGATACACACGGCCTTCCCGTGGAAATAGAAGTGGAAAAACAGCTTGGTCTAAATGATAAGAAAGAAGTAGAAGAATACGGACTGGAAAAATTTAACAAGAAGTGTAAAGACTCAGTATTTTCTTACGAAAAAGAATGGCGTGAAATGACCAAAGAGATGGGTTATTGGATAAATCTGGATGATCCTTACATCACCTTGAAAAATGATTATATTGAAACCGTCTGGTGGATTTTGAATGATTTTTATAAAAAAGGCTTGATCTACAAAGGTCATAAGATCGTTCCTTATTGTCCCAGCTGTGGTACACCGCTTTCCAGTCATGAAGTGGCTCAGGGTTACAAGGAAACAGAAGATCCTTCCGTTTTTGTAAAATTCAAAACCAAAGAAGAAGAAAACACTTTCTTCCTCGCCTGGACGACTACTCCCTGGACTTTGATCTCGAACGTTGCTTTGGTTGTGAATCCGAACGAGAAATATGTGAAAGTTAAACATAATGATGAATTTCTAATTTTAGCTAAAGCTCGCTTAGAAGTGCTGGAAGGTGATTTTGAGATCTTAGAAGAATACGTCGGTAAAGATCTGGAATATAAAGAATATGAACAACTTTTCCCCTTTGAAATCCCTGAAGAAAAAGCTTTCTTCGTTGGTCTGGCAGATTATGTAACCATGGACGATGGAACTGGAGTAGTTCACACAGCTCCGGCTTTTGGTCAGGATGACTTTGAACTAGGCAGAAAATATAATTTACCAGTTATCCAGCCGGTTGATGAAGCTGGAAAATTCAAAAATATTATCTCAGATTGGAAAGGTGAATTCGTGAAAGATGCAGATAAAGGCATCATTCGCAACTTGAAAGATCGCGAGATGCTCTACAAACGCAAGCAGGTTGTGCACAGTTATCCTTTCTGCTGGCGCTGCGATAGTCCGCTCATCTATTATGCTCGTTCCAGCTGGTACATCAAAACCAGCGATTACAAACAGCAGATGATCGAAAATAATAAGCAGATCAAATGGTTTCCGCCTTTCGTAGGTGAAAAGCGTTTTGGTGAATGGCTGGAAAATAACGTTGACTGGGCAATTTCCCGAGATCGTTTCTGGGGGACACCGCTCAATATGTGGATTTGCCAGGACTGTGGTGAAATGGAAAGTGCCGGTTCGATAACTGAATTGCGTGAAAAAGGAATTTTAAAGAACGGTGATCCCGTTCCTGAAAATATTGAACTGCACCGTCCGTATGTAGATGAGATCGAAATGAAATGCCCGAAATGTACAGGCAAAATGCTGCGCACGCCGGAAGTGATTGACTGCTGGTTCGACAGTGGCTCGATGCCTTTTGCACAGTGGCATTATCCTTTCGAGAATAAAGACAGATTCGAGAAAGAGCTCTATCCGGCTGATTTTATCAGTGAAGGAATTGATCAAACACGAGGTTGGTTCTATTCCATGCTTGCAGTTTCGACTATGCTTACTGGAAAATCATCTTATAAAGCTTGCCTGGTGAACGATATGATCCTGGATAAGAATGGCCAGAAAATGAGCAAAAGCAAAGGCAATGCAGCTGATCCAATGAAACTTATGGAAGAATATGGTGCTGATGCGATCCGCTGGTATTTAATGGCTGTCAGTCCTCCCTGGATACCTACAAAATTCGATGAAAAAGGTGTGATCGAAATCGTGAATAAATTCTTTGGAACTTTGAAGAATGTTTATTCTTTTTACATTACATACGCCAATATCGATAATTTTGATGCGAAGCAATATGATCTTTCCGACAAGAAAGAAGCTGAGATCGATAAATGGATAATGTCTCGTTTGAATACATTGATCGAGCAAGTTACCGGGAATCTGGATAATTATAATCTGACTAAAGCAGTAAGATCTATTCAAAGTTTTATGATCGATGATGTAAGCAACTGGTATGTACGCCGTAGTCGTCGTCGTTATTGGGAACTGGAACTTACTGATGATAAGCAGGCAGCCTATCTCACACTTTATCAGGTGCTTGTTGCAGTTACAAAATTGATGGCTCCTGTAGCTCCATTTCTGGCCGAAGAAATCTTCACAAACCTGACTGGAAAAGAAAGCGTTCATCTGGAAGAATTTCCTGAAGTCAATAAAGCAGTGATCTTCCCTGAACTGGAAAAAGAGATGAAAACTGTGATCGACCTTGTTTCACTGGGTCGTGCAGCTCGAAATACCTGTCAGATCAAGGTTCGTCAAACTCTGGGAGCACTTTACATCCCGGCTAAATATCAATACCTGGTCGAAAGAATGGAAAGTCTCATTAAAGAAGAGATCAACGTGAATGAGATCAAATACATCCAGGAAAAAGACAATTTCGTTAGTTATGAATTCAAACCGAATTTTAAAGTGATGGGACCGAAATATGGTAAACATATGAAACGTATTGCAGCTGCTCTGGGCAATATGGATGCGAATCATATTATCGAAACTCTGCACAGTGGAAAAGAATACTATCTGGAAATGGATGGCAGTACATTCAATCTTTCTGAAGAAGATCTAATCGTTTCTATTAAAGATAAAGAAGGCTACGTCTTTGAATCTAACAAAGATCTTTTTGTAGCCCTGGATACCCATCTCACGCCAGAATTGATTGAAGAAGGATTAGCTAGAGAACTTGTAAATAAAATCCAGTTCACTCGAAAAGAAAATGGTTTGGATATCATGGATAGAATTAAAGTTTTCTACTGCGGAGATGAAGAAGTAGATGATGTCTTCATTAAATTTGCTGATTACATCAAGAATGAAACACTTTCAGATTCGTTCCATAACGTGAAAGAATGCCATGAAGATGGAACAAAATGGAATGTGAATGGCAAAGATGTTTGGTTATCAGTAACAAAAGTGTGAAACTCTGAAAAGATCTCTTTCGCTGATTCATGCAATTGACACTTTCAGAGTTGGATCTGAGAAACCCTGAAAGTGTTATACAAGAAGAAAAACTGATAGAAACTTTTTTAAGATTAATAGAATAAAAATAAATAGATTGGGAGTTTTAAAAATGGCAAAAATTAAAGCTTTTAGAGGTGTGCGACCAGCAGCAGATAAGATCAAAGATGTTGCTTCTCCACCCTATGATGTTTTGAATTCAAATGAAGCGAGATTGCAGGTTCAGGATAAACCTCACAGTTTCCTACATGTAGTAAAACCAGAAGTCGATCTTCCAGAAGATATTAATCTCTATGACGATGCAGTGTATCAAAAAGGTAAAGAGAACTTGTATAAGATGATCGAAGACGGTGTTCTAATTCAGGATAACAAACCATGTTTTTATCTGTATCGTCTCATAATGGGTGATGTAGATGAAATTGGTTTGGTTGCCGGAGCTTCCATCGAAGATTACGAGAACGATATAATCAAGAAGCATGAACATACTCGGGCAGACAAAGAAGCAGATCGCATAAGACATGTTGATACATTAAATGCTAACACTGGTCCGGTTTTTCTTACTTATAAAGCTCGTGAAGACATGAATGAATTGATTGCAAACCTTACTAAAGAAATTCCAACCTACGATTTTGAAGCTGAAGATGGGATCAAACATATATTCTGGAAAATTGATGAAGAATCCATAATTGCTAAGATTGAAAATATCTTCAAAGAAATTGACTTTTTGTATGTAGCAGATGGTCATCATCGTTCTGCCAGCGGAACAATAGTAGGTCAGAAAAGAAGAGGATTAAATCCGAATCACACCGGTGAGGAAGAATATAACTATTTTTTATCTGTTATCTTTCCGCATGATCAGCTTTATATAATGGATTATAATCGAGTTGTGAAAGATTTGAATGGTCTGGATGCTGAACATTTTCTTATCATGGTGGAAGAGAAATTCACTTTGAAAGAATTCAGTGCAGATGAGCCTTATAAGCCTAATAAACTGCATTCATTTGGAATGTATTTGAATGGTATGTGGTATGAAATTGAAGCTAAAGATGGTTCGTTCCCAAAAGATGATCCGGTAAAATCCCTGGATGTATCAATTCTGCAGGAAAATCTGTTGCATCCAATTCTGGCAATTGGTGATCCTCGACGTGATAAACGTATCGATTTTGTGGGTGGAATCCGCGGATTGGAAGAGCTTTCCAATCGTGTAGATGCTGGTGAAGCTGTTGCCTTCTCCATGTTCCCCACTTCTATAGAGCAGCTGATGGCAATTGCCGATGCTGGCGAAGTGATGCCGCCAAAATCAACCTGGTTTGAACCAAAACTCCGCTCTGGAGTTATCGTCCATCTGTTGGATTAAAATAATTAGTAACACAGAAAGGGCGGTTAATTAATCGCCCTTTTTTATTATAGAATCCTTGCGAATGATTGTAGAATTTCTTGCTTGTTTGACCTTCGCAATGGTTGATTGGCTTGTAAATACTGGTTCCCAAACTCCTGTTGGGGAACATAAGGACTTGAATTGCAATGAGTATATCGAATGTAAGTTGAGAACTGTGTTGAGTTATGTTTTCGTTCTCACCCCAAGCTGCACTTCGGGGTAAGTCCGAGTATTATACTGGTTCCCAAACTCCTGTTGGGGAACATAAGGACTTGAATTGCAATGAGTATAACGAATGTGAGTCGAGAACTGTGTTGAGTTATATTTTCGTTCTCGCCCCAAGCTGCACTTCGGGGTAAGTTCGAGTATTTTACTGGTTCCTAAACTCCTGTTGGGTGACAGAAGATATTGCGAAACCAAGTTTCGCCTGAAGTTGCATTCCCAAACAGAATTTGGGAATGAGATTGAATGAGTATAACGAATGTAAGTCGAGAACTGTGTTGAGTTATGTTTTCGTTCTCGCCCCAAGCTGCACTTCGGGATAAGTTCGAGTATTATACTGGTTCCCAAACTCCTGTTTGGGAACATAAGAATTAAAATATGAGGTTAGATGAAAAAATATTCAATAGTTAGTTTAGGATGTTCCAAGAATCTGGTTGATAGTGAAGTTTTCTCTGCTATAATTGAAACTGCCGGATATGAATTTACAACAGAATTCGAAGAAGCAAAGATAATCATTATTAATACCTGTGGGTTTATCATTGATGCCAAAGAAGAATCAATTCAAACCATTCTGGAAATGATTGAATTGAAAAAATCTAGTAAATGTGAAAAATTAATTATCACTGGCTGTCTGGTAAAGCGCTATTATAAAGATTTAATGGAATCTATTCCGGAAATTGATCACATTATAGATTTAAAAGATTTTGATAAATTTGCTGAAGTTTTCGAAACAAGACCGACGACAGATCGAATTTTACTCACTCCTGGTCATTTTGGTTATTTGCGGGTAAGTGACGGCTGTAATAACCATTGCAGTTATTGTGCAATTCCCGGCATTCGCGGTGCGCTTCATAGTGAATCGATAGAAATTCTATTGGAAGAAGCCAGAAAGATGGCTGCAGGTGGTGTGAAGGAATTGATCCTTACAGCGCAGGATACAGCAAATTACGGTGTCGATATTTATGGAGAGCAAAAATTACCTGAACTTATGAAACAACTTCATGAAATCGATGGCATAGAATGGATTCGGGTTCTTTATCTTCATCCTGCTCACATTACATCGGAAATTATTGATACTTTTGCTAAACTTCCAAAGGTTTGCAATTATTTTGAAATTCCTATTCAGCATATAAATAATGACCTTCTAAATGATATGAATAGACATGTAGGCCGAGAGAGAATTGGTGAGATCATCTCTGAAATCCGCAAGAAAATGCCAGACGCTGTCATTCGTACAACCCTTATTGTTGGTTATCCGGGAGAGACCGAGCAGCAATATGAAGAGTTGAAACGTTTTATTCAAACAACCCGTTTTGAAAGATTAGGTGTTTTCACTTACTCGCGGGAAGAAGATACTGCTGCTTTTGATCATAAAGATCAGATCGATGAAGAAATTGCTGAGGAACGAAAAGATGAGCTTATGCAAATTCAGCAAACTATCTCAGAAGATTTTCTATCTGGAATGGTTGGAAGCAAAATAAAAGTAATAATTGACCAAATTGGAGAAGATGAAGATTTTTCTCTGGAAGGTAGAAGTTATTTTGATTCTCCTGAAATTGATGGAACGGTTTTCATCGCAGAAGGTGATGCCATGATTGGAGAGATCGTAGAAGTGGAAATAATTGATGCCTGGGAGTACGATCTGATTGGCAGGATTGTAGAGTAATATGGTGATTAAGTAATTGTATAATTTAGTTGGATAATCATAATGAACTATAACTCTTGTTACTAAACTCCTGTTTAGTAACATAAAAATAAAGCGAAACCAGAGTTTCGCATCATAACTCATTCCCAAACAGGAAGTTGGGAACGAAAAGATTTCGGAGGATTAATGGCAAAAAAAATCGCCCTCACAGGAATAAAGCCAACTGGCTTACCACATATAGGTAATTATTTTGGAATGTATAAACCTGCTTTAGAACTCGCAAAAGATTTCGATACGCGTTATTTTATAGCAGATTACCACGCTTTGAATTCGCTAAAAGATCCTAAATTAGTGAAAGAACTTTCCTATGAAGTTGCAGCAACCTGGCTTGCAATGGGTTTAGATCCGAAGGATTCGATCTTATATAAACAATCTGCTGTTCAAGGTACGTTTGAATTAACTACATTTTTAATGGCGTTCACATCAAAAGGATTGATGAACAGAGCACATTCATATAAAGCTAAAGTTCAAGATAATAAAGAATTAAATAAAGATCCGGACGATGGTGTTAATATGGGACTTTTCACTTATCCTGTACTTATGGCTGCTGATATTCTGCAATTTGACAGTGATGTGGTTCCGGTAGGAAAAGATCAGGCACAACACCTGGAAATGGCTGTGGATATTGCTCAGTCTATAAATCATAATTATAAACAGGAATTATTGAAAATCCCTCAGGCCTTTATTAAGGAATCTACTGGTTATGTAACAGGTTTAGATGGCAGAAAGATGAGTAAAAGTTATAATAATACAATTCCTCTGTTTCTGCCTTCTAAGAAACTTCGTAAATTGATAATGAAAATTGTTACAAATTCACAATCTGTTGAAGAACCTAAAGATCCTGATACATGTAGTATTTTTTCTTTATACAAACTATTCGCCAGCAAAGATCAGCAGTTAGAATTACGTAAAAAATACCTTGCCGGTGGAATGGGCTGGGGTCATGCGAAACAGTATTTATTTGAAATAATGGATGAAACTTTAGCTCCAATTCGAGAGAAATACACTGAACTTATCAATGATAAATCATATATTGATGATGTATTAAAAGATGGAGCAGACAGAGCAAATGAGATTGTTTCCCGAAAAATGGATTTCATTAGAAAAGCAATTGGCTTAGCTTAAATTATGAGTCGATTTTACTTGATCTGATAAAATGTGTTTCGACCTTTTTTATCGTTGACACTAAAAAGGGCATTGAATAAAAGTGTCCATCATTAAGTTATAGGAGTAGCAATGTTTACATTTTTGATGATCGTTCATGTGGTTATCTCGGTTGGCCTGATAATGGTTATCCTGGCACAATCCAGCAAAGGTGGTGCTCTGGATGGAATGGTAGGCGGAATGGCTTCCAACGTTCTTGGCGGTCAGGGAGCTTCTAAATTCCTGAAAAACGCAACCCAGATTTTAGCAGTACTTTTCATGTTGAACTGCATCCTTTTAGCATTTCAATTAAAAGGCGGAGCAAATAGCGCAGGTGCAAGCACAAGTACAAAAGCAGTTGATAAACTTCGTGAAGAAGCTGCAACAGAGCAGACTACAGATGAAGCCCTACCTATTTTGCCACTAACAGAAGAACCAGCAGCAACTGAAGAATCAAGTACAGAGTAAAATAACAATCGCAGAAGTGGTGGAATTGGCAGACACGCAAGACTAAGGATCTTGTGCCATCTAATGGTGTGCGGGTTCAAGTCCCGCCTTCTGCACCAGATAATACAAAGCCTCGCTGAAAAGCGAGGTTTTTTTGTTGTACTGTTTTTGTGAATTATTTTGTTATGGTTGTGTAAAATTCTTTCCGCAAATCTTCCAATCATCATATTCACGGTAAAAATAAGACATATCTCCAAATTCTGCAGATGGTTCTTGAGTTGTCTGTTCATCAAAAGTTAAGGTAAAAAAAGCTGTGGCAAAGTTGTCATTCAGTTCGATATCTATATCGGTAATTGACATCACGTCATATTCATTTTGACGAATTTCCCAAATAATCTGCTCTGAATAATAGGAATCTGCACCATGTAAGAAATCCGGATGGTAATTTCCCATTATACCTTCTAAATCAAGAAAAGTGTATGATATTACAATGTCA
>QMNP01000049.1 GCA_003647825.1 Candidatus Cloacimonadota bacterium | reverse complement strand
CATAAATTCGACCGTTTGCAAGGTTTCAATAATTAATTTACAAAAATCTTAGCTAAATATTTGTAGCAGTGATTGAGGAGAAAGATGCGAAAAGGAATAATTTTCGATATAAAGCATTTTGCTATGCATGACGGACCGGGCATTCGTACAACCGTTTTCTTCAAAGGTTGTCCTTTAAGTTGTCAGTGGTGTCATAATCCGGAAAGCATCGATTCCAAACCGCAGAAGATCACAAAACAGAAAATATTAGATGGCAAAACTTTCGAACAAACAGAAATCATCGGCAAAGAAATGAAGGTTCAAGAAGTAATGACGGAAATCCTGAAAGATCGAATTTTCTTTGAACAATCCGGAGGTGGAGTTACTTTTTCCGGTGGAGAACCACTACTTCAATTTGACTTTTTAAAAGAACTTTTGCTGGAATGCAAAAAGGAAAATCTACATACCACATTAGATACCTGTGGCTTAACTTCTTCAGAAGCATTTGAATCAATTTTGGATTTGATTGATCTGTTTCTTTTTGACCTGAAAATTATTAATGATGATCTTCATAATAAATATATTGGAACTTCCAATAAAACTATTTTGAAAAACCTTGGAATATTAGCAAAAAATAGAAAAGAAATTATAATTCGATTTCCAGTCATTCCAGAAGTAACCAGTACAGAAAACAACATAAAAGAAATGCTGAAATTTCTAAGTAATCTTCCACCATTAACAGAAATAAATCTACTTCCTTATCATAATATAGCAGCCGAAAAATATAAAAGATTAAATATAAAATATTATGAGTTTCAAAAACCTGCCCAAGTGATACTTGACAGTATCCAGCAGATTTTCATAAAAGCAGGATATAAAGTGAAAATTGGTGGGTAGTAAATAATGAAATATCTCCTTGCTATTCTACGTTTCTCCTGGCAAGGGGAACTGCAAAGGATTCACACATGACCGATAGAATAAAAGAGTTAAGACAAGCCAGCCTGGATGCAGTAAACAAAATTTCTGTTGAAAGAGCTTTGCTGGTAACAGAATTTTATAAAACAATCTACTCTGAAAATTTACCTGTTCCTATTCAACGAGCACGCTGTTTGCAATACATCTTTAAACACAAACAAATCTGCATCAGCCAAGGTGAATTGATTGTTGGTGAACGTGGTCCAGCCCCGAAAGCTACTCCAACTTATCCAGAGATCTGCCTGCATTCCCTGAAAGATCTGAAAGTTATTGATTCTCGTCCCAAAGTTTCCTTCCAGGTGGATGATGAAGTTTTTCAAGCATATGAGAAGATCGTAATTCCGTTCTGGAAAGGAAAAACTCAGCGTGAAAAACTGCTGGTAGCAATGGATGAAAACTGGTTGGAATCCTACAAGGCTGGCATATTCACAGAATTTCAGGAGCAGCGTGGACCAGGCCATACAGTTCTTGGTAATAAAATCTACAAGCTTGGAATGCTGGATATTATTGACGATATCCAAAAAGTAAAAAAGCAAACAAAATCACCTGAAAAACTGGCAGAATTGGAAGCCATGGAAATTGCCGCTAACTCAATTATTATGTATGCCAAACGTCATGCCAAAGAACTTTCCAAATTAGCTGAGAAAAAAAGTGATCCACGAAGAAAAATTGAACTGGAAAAAATGACAGAAATTTGTCAGCGTGTTCCTGCTCATAAACCGGAAACATTCCACGAAGCTTTACAGTATTACTGGTTTGTGCATCTGGGTGTGATCACTGAACTCAATCCCTGGGATTCCTTTAATCCAGGCAGATTGGATCAGCATCTTTATCCTTTTTACCAAAATGAAATTGAAGCAGGGACTTTAACGAAAGAAAATGCAATTGAACTTTTACAATCCTTTTGGATAAAATTTAACAACCATCCAGCTCCACCCAAAATGGGTGTAACGGCCAAAGAAAGTAATACCTACACTGATTTTGCACTCATCAATGTAGGCGGTTTGAAAGCTGATGGCAGCAACGCCGTGAATGAACTCAGTTATATTATTCTGGATGTGATCGAAGAGATGCGGATTCTGCAGCCCAGTTCGATGATTCAGATTAGTCGGAACACACCTGATAAATTCATAGAACGTGCCCTCAGAATAATCAAAACAGGTTTTGGGCAACCTTCCATTTTTAATACGGACTGCATCATCAAGGAACTTACCCGTCAGGGAAAAAGTTTGGAAGATGCACGCAACGGCGGAGCCAGCGGCTGTGTGGAAGCGGGAGCTTTCGGCACAGAAAGTTATATTCTCACAGGCTATTTCAATCTAACAAAAATTCTGGAGATCACACTAAATAATGGTGTCGATCCCAGAACGGGAAAGCAGCTTGGACTACAAACCGGAGATCCGGCACAATTCAAAACATTCGATGAACTGATCTCAGCTTTTCAGAAGCAGGAAAATTATTTTGCTAACATCAAATTGAAAGGTAACGACAAGATTGAAAAACTATATGCCGAAAACTTGCCGGTTCCATTTCTTTCTCTGCTCATCGACGACTGCATCTCAAATGCTACCGATTACAATTCTCGGGGAGCTCGATACAATACAAGTTATATTCAGGGAGTTGGATTAGGCAGCATCACAGATATTCTTACTTCTATCAAATATAATGTTTTCGATGAAAAGAAAATTTCCATGAGTGCTTTGCTGAATGCTTTGCAGGCCGATTTTGTTGGATTTGAAAAACTACGTTTTGATCTAATCTATAACACTCCCAAATACGGCAATGATGATGATTATGCTGATGAAAATGCTGTAAAAGTTTTCGAAATTTTCTTTGATTCCATTGACGGGAAAAAAACGCCACTGGGGGCAACTTATCGCATCAATATGCTTCCCACCACCAGCCATGTATATTTCGGAAGCGTTATTGGCGCTACAGCTGACGGCAGGAAAGCCGGAGTTCCTCTTTCGGAAGGCATTTCTCCAGTGCAGGGAGCAGACAGCAAAGGACCGACAGCCGTAATGAAATCTGCTGCTAAATTTGATCATACCAGAACCGGAGGTACGCTTTTAAATCAAAAATTTACACCTGCTTTTTTTGAAAGTGAAGAAAGCATTTCCAAACTGGGAAAATTGGTTCGCGGCTATTTTGCCCTGGATGGTCATCATATTCAATTTAATGTAGTTACAGCAGAAACTTTAAAAAAGGCTCAAGCTAATCCAGAACAATATCGAGATTTAATTGTGCGGGTTGCAGGTTACAGTGACTACTTCAATGATCTGGGAGTTGAGTTACAGAACGAGATCATTCGACGGACTGAGCATGATGGGTTTTGAATTTCAGCAACGAACAAAACGAACTTTTCTGCTCACAGATTTACACGGATGAACACGGAAATTGAAAACTGGAATTACCTCAATACGCAGGCTTGAGGTAAGAATGGTTTAGCATCTCAAGATGTTCTTAACCCAATCTTCGTTTTAGATCAATTCCAACTCTTAAATCAAAGATTCACATTTATGAAAAAGGATTAAAAATTTGTGTCTTTCTGAGGTGTCTGAAGATTATTACGGAAAAGCACGGATGGATATTAATTAACTGAAAAAGTCACAGTGTGGTTTAATGCTGCAACTAATAGCACAAGTTGCTGGAAAATTAAATAAATGAAATTTTAGCGCTGTCGGTGAGGCATTATTTTATCAAAAAGATCTTTTTGTTCATCGATTAAATTGTTCTGAGAATGATTTTTATATGTATCCCATTCCGGAAAATATGAATCTGCTTGATTTCCCCAACATACCCAGTTTGGTCTTGATCCTCTTGCAAACATTTCCAGAAAAGGTCCTCTGCTACAAGATTCAATTACTTCATACTGCTCATCTGGTTTTCTACTATGCTCTCTTTTTCTTTGAATAATTATGTTTTCTAAAGATCTTGCAGGTTGCAATGTTCTTGCTTTTTTACCACGAACTCCGAATAGAATAACTTCTGTCACATTTCTAAAATAGAAACCAACTCCTCTTCTATCGGGACCTCCATCTTTCCTAACTTTATACCAGATCATATTAGTTTTGTAAGTAAATCCCCAAGCTTTCATAACTTCAAGGCCTTCGGATAATAATGCATTCGGAACCCATAAATATAAATGTGCAGGTTCGGTAACTACTTCATGAACAGGAATACTTTTGATTTCTTCCAATTTCATTGTTGAATATCTTGAAAGTCTTTTATGTTCTGGAGCCATCTTACCTGTTCTGTTCTGAAATTGCCAAGGTGGATCAGCTAAAATAGTTGAGAATTTTCTGTCTCCAATAAATTCTCTGAAATCTTCAATTACAGTTTTTTTATTCATTTTCTTCCATTAATTTTGTTGTTATTCCAAAAACTAAAACAGGACATCCACCATTTCTTCCAGATTTAAGCCTAGGAATTAATTTGCCCATATGAGTTGTACTCGCTCCATACTTTCCTTGAACTCCTAAGTTTTTGAAAAGTGGATTTAGGTCTAAACTTCGTGTTACCAAAACACCCAAACTAATTGCATCATAATTAAAAAAAGCCCTAAAAGCATACAAATCTCTATCAAAAGTTTGGTCTTTACTATTCCATTCCAAATCAAAAGCAACTCTACCTTTTAAGTAGTCAACTTTGTGCGTCCCGTGATTTATTGAGTTTTTTAATTTCTTGTCTTTTCTTCCTTCGAATTCATAAATCTTTAATTCAGCACCAAGATTTTTTTCTTTCCAACCTAATGGTCTTAAGATAGTAGAAAATTTCTTTGGTATTTCACTTTCGTTTCCACCGGGTGCTAAAATGTCTTGCTGTGTAAATTTAAATTGTCTTAAGGCTTTACAAATTTCCTTGAACTCTTTTGGAAACTCTTTTGCTAATATTGCAGCAGCGTGTTTAAAGTCGTGAATTTCATAAAGCTTTTGAATGTCTTTAGGAATATACTTCTTCATTTTTTGTCTATGCTCCAATTAATTGATTTCATATTTTACACAAATCCTAGTTTCTGAATAAACTAATCTAAGTCAAGGGCTAATTTATTAGCAATGCATAATGCCCATAAAAAGAAGTTTTAAAAAAAACTGAATTGTATAAGTTGATTTTTTTCTATTGCCAGATTATTCAACCGAAATTTCCTAAATCAAGTTTAAATTACAGGAGAAAAAAATGAACATAAACGAACGAATTACAGCACTTCGAAAGTTGATGAAAAAGAAGGGATTTACCGCTTATATAATTCCCAGTTCCGATGCACATCTCAGCGAATACGTAGCAGAACACTGGCAGTCTCGCAAATGGATTTCAGGTTTCACCGGATCGGCTGGTACTGTCGTTATTACACTCGAGAAATCAGGATTGTGGGCAGACGGGCGTTATTTTATCCAGGCGGAAAATCAGATCAAAAATACAGAAATAAAACTATTTAAAATTGGTATTCCTGGCTATCCAACTTATCAAAAATGGATTTGTGATGAACTGAAAGAAAATGAAATTGTTGGTATTGATGGATCTGTTTTTTCGGTGAATGATGTTAAAAAAATCAAGAAGGAATTTGATGAGAGTGGTTTGAACCTTAATTCAGATTTTGATTTAATTAATGAAATATGGCAAGATTGTCCGGCTATTCCAACTTCAGAAGTTTTCATTCACGATGTTAAATTTGCCGGCAAATCTCGAACTGAAAAATTCACAGAAATTCGTGAAGATATGAAGAAGCAGAAACTGGATTATCATCTCCTCACTTCTCTGGATGATATTGCCTGGACTTTTAATCTGAGAAGTAATGAGATTGATAACAGTCCGGTTACGATTTCTTTTGCTGTAATTGGCTTGGACTCTGCTCATCTTTTCATCAATCCTCTAAAAATTAATGAAACTGTAAAGGAAGCTCTAAGGGCATCTGCCGTTGATCTGCATCCATACGAAGAAATTGCTGAATTCCTGGCAAAACTGGAACCAGAGAAATCAATCCTGATCGATCCTAACCGAACCAATATAAAACTGAAAAATGCCATTCCTCATGAATGCAGAATCATTGAAAAACGCAACCTGACAACCTTGATGAAATCGATGAAGAATAATGTAGAAATTAATAATTTGAAAACCTGCCAGATAAGAGATGGTGTGGCTATGGTGAAGTTTTTATATTGGCTAGATGAGAACAATGGTAAAATCAAAATCACCGAAATGAGTGCAGCCAAAAAGTTGGCAGAAATCCGCTCCAAAGGGAAAAATTTTGTTGATCTTAGCTTTACTTCAATCTCAGCCTACATGGCAAATGCCGCTATGATGCACTATTCTCCTTCCCACGAAAATGAAACCGAATTGAAACCGGAAGGATTTTACCTGATCGATTCCGGCGGCAACTACCTGGATGGTACAACTGACATTACCAGAACAGTTTGCCTGGGCCCCGTCTCTGACGTAATGAAACGAGATTTCACTCTGGTCCTAATGTCGCATATAGATTTGAGTCAGGCTCATTTCCTGAAAGGATCTACCGGAGCAAATCTGGATATTCTGGCACGACATCCCATGTGGCAGGAAGGCTTGGACTACAAATGTGGAACCGGTCATGGAGTTGGCTTTTTCTTGAACGTGCACGAAGGTCCTCAGAATTTCAGTCAGCATTTGATCAACGTTCCATTAAAACCAGGGATGATAACGACCAATGAACCGGGAATATACAAAGAGAATCAATATGGTATCCGTACTGAGAATACCCTTCTTTGTGTAGAAGATCAAAAAACAGATTCGGGACAATTTTATAAATTTGAAGTTATTTCGTTCTGTCCTATCGATCTGGATGCGATCCTGCCTGAAATGCTTTCCAAAAAACAGAGAGACTGGTTGAATGATTATCATCAGGAAGTTTATAAAAAGCTCTCATTCCACTTGGATGAAGAAGAACGAAAATGGTTGAAAATCCAAACCAGAGAAATTTAATTTTCCCACCGTCGGAAATTCCGACGTTTTTTTTTGTTGCATGAAAAATCTAATTAATTACAAGTTGTAAATGTATTAAGAATTTTGCATAATAGGGTGTTTTTCAGGAAACATAATATTTCCTGTCATTGCGAGATATGCTTCATGCTGAAACAGACGAAGCAATCTCTTTGTTTATCATATGATTAAAGTTTGAGATTGCTCCGGCAACTGCCGGATTTGTTTAGAAGAATCCTCGCAAAGACTTTTATATAATTATGCTGAAGTCGTTAAAAAGTATTTTGTAAAGAGGAGCATATGAGAAAACTTATATACATATTAGTTATCTTAACTATAGCGAATATACTTATTGGAGCAAATTATCCCGATTTTAAATCTATTGTGCAAAGACAGCATGAAATTCGTGCTCAAGAAAAAGAATATTATGCACGATATTGGCCGGAGTTTACGGAAAATACCCGTGAAATGGATAACTATGATGTTCTTTATTATTTTATCGATATCAATATTGATTTTGAGAATGAATATATTGAAGCTTCTAACTTAATGCAGTTCGAGATTCTTGAGGATGGAACTACTGAGATTGATGTACATTTTACAGATGATTTAACAGCAGATGGTGCAACAGTGAATTTAATTACAACTTCTTATACTCACATAAATGGAATTATTAATATTGATCTAATGGGAACTTATAATGCAGGAGACATGCTGGAAGTTGAGATCTTCTACAGTGGAAATCCTGTTGCTAGGCTGGAAGATGGAATAAAATTTGAAGAGCATGCCGGAGTGCCTGTTGTTTTTTCAATGGTTTCTCCCCGAGGTGCTCGCAAGTGGTGGCCATGTAAAGACACTCCTGCCGATAAACCCGATTCCCTGGATATCTGGATAACATATCCCAGCCAGTATATTTGTGCATCCAATGGACTATTGCAGGAAGAAATAAATAACGGTAACGGAACCAAAACCAGTAGGTGGCATGAATCTTATCCGGTAGCAACATACCTCACTTCTTTTGCTATCACAAATTATCAGATACATTCCTTTTTGTGGGAATATAACACCGAGCAGATGATGGTTGATAATTATTATTATCCTGAACAGGCAGCTTCCAGCATAGCATTATACGATCAGTGTGAAGATATGCTCACATTTCTTTCCGATACTTACGGAATTTTTCCATTTCTAACTGAAAAATACGGACATGCAACCTGTACAAATCTGGGAGCTCTGGCGATGGAACATCAAACCTGTACATCCTTTGATGCCGGTTATATTAGTGATCCTGCTGCAGAATATACTGTTGCGCATGAATTGGGTCATTCCTGGGCAGGAGACTGTCTCAGCATTGGAAGCTGGAGCCATGTATGGCTTAAGGAAGGATTTGCATCCTACAGCGAAGCATTGTGGGCAGAACATTTATATGGTTCAGCTGGATTACAGGATTATATGCAGGCCGAAGATACAGGCTCTGTTCTGGATGAATGCTTATATCGCGATGATACTCAAGGTGCCAATCATATTTTCAATTCGGTTGTTTATAATAAAGGTTCCTGGACAGTACATATGTTGCGCGGAATTTTGGGAGATGAAGATTTCTTTGCTTTGATGCAATATTATTTTCAAAATCCCGACCTGATATATGGAAATGTTCTTACCGAGGATTTGAAAAATTGTGCAGAAGATGTTGCCGGATATGATATGGACTGGTTCTTTGATGAATGGTTCTGGAATTACGGCCGACCTCGCTATAATTACTGCTATTACACATCCAGCGAAGAAGATTCTGTAAAAATAACACTATTTTCAGAAGGGTCGCAAAGTGATCCTTTTAATATGTATGTTCCATTCAATATAGATGATGAGCAATATAGGATTTGGGCAGCTGACGGTTATAACTACAACACCTTTGAAACAATTGGTGCAATCGAAGATATAAACTGGGATCCTGATAACTGGGTGTTAGATGGCGGCTATGCAGAGAAAATTCCTACATTGGATGAAGTAAGCAGAAGTCGAGATGGTTCAACCGTGCTAACCTGGGAGGAATTTTTCGATCCAGAAATTGAAGGATTTAATATTTATCGCAAATTAGTTGGGGAAGATTATATTCAACTAAATGCTACTCCAGTTTCAGGAACGTTTTACTTTGATGAGGATGTGACAGCAGGGCAGCAATATTACTATAAGATTTCAGCTGTTTTTGATAGTGAAGAAAATTATACCAGTAAGTTTTCCAATGAAATCTCATTGATCCCGGTTGATTTTACATTCGATCAAGGAATTTTATTAGTCGATGGAACTCAAGATTAT
>QMNP01000332.1 GCA_003647825.1 Candidatus Cloacimonadota bacterium | reverse complement strand
TTATTCGCCTTCCAAATCAACATCCAAATCAGTATGGCTTATCTGAATAACATTTTCAGGTTCAATTTCCATTTCCAAGGCAATGGATCTATCATTCCAGGCATATTCTTTTAATTTATCAATAATCATTTTTTTGAATCGATCACTTCCAAAACCGGTTAATTCTCTTAAACTGCTTATCTCTTCAATCTCTTCAATTTCTTGAGGTTTTCGGAAATGATGAATCAGATAGAAAAATGCAGCTAACAGAAGCAGTCCAATTAATATAAGTACTATACGACTTGGAGTGAAGATAGTCTGGAATATATTTTTGTTCTTAATAACCTGTTGTTCAACATCCGGCTGTTGCGCCAATTCCGGCATTTCAGCTTCAAGTTTATGAACCATCTCACGATATGGCATTGCCATTTCCGGTCTGTTCGTCTCTTCATAATAAGCGGCAAAACCTACATAATCCTGATAGGTCTTGGGTGTGCTTGTAGCAAAAATATCTAGTATTAATCGGAAATAAGTGGTCTCATCTTCGAATACATCCAGACGATATTTAATGTTAGTTTCAAGGTCATGGCTTTGATCGATAGTGATAATGACCATCACTTTATCTTCGGTAGAATAATAATCGTAAGATTCTATAACTTCATTATTTGCAAAACTAGTATTTTGAATATTGATGTCTTTTTTACAATTTGAGATATTAATTTGAATATCGTAATCATTTTCTATAATGCGATATTTAGGCTTGGAATCAAAGACCAGTACAGTCCGGTCAATTTTCACATAATTTTTATGATACATATCGATGAATACATTTGCACTCATCGAGATACTCAAATATATAAAAATTAGAATTATGACCGTTTTCTTCATCTACCTTCCCAGTATTAAACTGTCTTTTATGATTTTTATTAAATTTAAAAAAAACTACTACAAGAAATTGATATTATTAAACTTTTGTCAACGATAGAATTAATTCTATTATTTTTCTTCTTAAAATGGATTACTTTTTCAACTTTCTTCTGGCAGAAATCAGATTTTTTTTAATCTGAAGATTATGTTGATCATGAGCTAAGGCTTTTACGAAATATCCATACGCTTGTTCGGATTTTTTGCCAAGCATATAGATACTTCCGATATTATTGAGAATATTACTGTTATCAGGAATATACTCTTCAGCTTCCATAAGAAGTTCAAGTGCTTTTGTATCATTCTTTTTTTGAAGCTCCAAAGTAGCTTTCCTGAGGTTTTTTTTTGCTATCACATATTTTTCACGTATTACGGGATCATCTACAATTTTAAGATACTCATTATATTTTTCTTCGCGAGAGTTAATAAGCTTGAGATTCGAATAAAGCAGCTTAGCTTCTTCCCATTTATTTTGCATCATCATACATTCAGCCAGAGTAAGAGTGTTTAATTCATTATTGGGGAAATCAACCTGAAGTTTAGAAAGATAATTTTCGGCTTCGGCAAAACGGGATAGACCCATTAGAGATAGGGCAAGATTGAATAATATATCTGCTGATTCATTTTTAAGTACAGCTTGTTGAAAAAGTTGAAAAGCTTTTTCGACTTTTCCCTGAGCCAGAAGTTTCTGCCCTTTTCTATTCAAACGTTTTTCCCGATAGGAATCGAAAAAGCTTTTCATTATAATTTATGTTTCTTTCTTATTTTCGTCTAATTTTTTTTGTTCTTCGATTTTCTTCATGGCAGCTTCTGCTTTTGCCTTGGCTGCTGCTTTTTTCTGAGCCCGTACTTCTTTTAACGGATCGAAGATAGCACTGGTAGGGCAGACATCAGCACACATTCCGCAATTGATGCATTTTTCATAATCGATAATCGCCAGATTGTCTTGAATAGTTATCGCATCTTTAGGACATTTCTTTACACATAAACTGCAATTGATACATGCTGTTTTGTTACCACACCGTTTCTTGGCTTCTACACCTTTGTCATGGGATGAACAGAGAATATGAACGCGTTTTTTAACTGAGACAAGTTCAATAAGATTACGTGGACAAGCAATAACGCAGGCCCCACATCCAGTACATTTGTCTTTGTCTATGATGCGCATGCCATTGTCATCCAACTTAATAGCATCAAAAATACAAGCTGCGATACAGTCATTTTGGTAGACGCAGCCATAGTTACAAAGATTGGGGCCATTTGTAACGAGGATGGCAGCTTTACAGGTTGCTATTCCCTGATATTCATAACGGAAAAATGTGTTGTTTTTGCCGCCGCTCTGGCAGTGGATCACAGCTATTTTTTTATCTGCTGATGCTGCTTCTATGCCCATAATCCTGGCAATTTCTGCAATAACATCATCTCCACCCGGAGCACATTTGTTGATCATTTCATTTTTATTAACAATGGCTTCAGCATAAGCACCGCAGCCTGGATGCCCGCAGGCTCCGCAGTTCGCTCCTGGTAATATTTCATTTATTTCTTCGATTTTTGGATCTATTTCGACATAGAACTTTTTGGAAGCAAAAGCCAATCCCAGACCATAAGCTAATCCTAAAGAACCCAATACAATAATCGCATATAATATCATTTCATTCCCCTTAGAATTTAAGTCCGGCAAAACCAAAGAAGGCAAGTGCCATACTTCCTGCCACTATCATAGCAATGGGCATTCCCTTCATGCTTCTGGGAAGTTCAGCTTTTTCCAGTTT
>QMNP01000331.1 GCA_003647825.1 Candidatus Cloacimonadota bacterium | reverse complement strand
GTAATTTTACAGTTTTTTCCAAATGCTCATTTACAATTCCCGCATAAACTGCAGCACAGGAACCGGTCCCGCAGGAAAGAGTTACTCCACTGCCGCGTTCCCAGATTTTTATTTTTACTTCTTTTGGGGAAATAATCTCAACAAATTCAATATTTACCCCGTCTGGGAATTTCACATCAGATTCAATATCCTTTCCGGTAATTTCAGTATTAATAATATCTAAGTTTTTTTCGTAAATAACAAAATGCGGATTTCCAATATCTATCAGGCTTCCATTAAAACCTTTAACTATTGCATTTTCAAGCAGAACAGGTTTTCCTAAGCATACTTCTACTGTTTTAGAGTTTGGCTTTACTTTCCCAGTTTTAATTCCGGATGCAGTATCTATTTTGAAATCAATTTGATCTGATTTTAAAGAAAGGTAATAAATTACACTTTGCAGGGCAGAGCCGCACATTTTGCCTTCGCTGCCGTCCGAATTGAATATTCTCATCTTCGCATCTGCTTCTGTACTGGTTTCGATCAAGACAATACCATCAGATCCAATATTAAATCTTCGGTTGGAAAGTTTTCTTGAAAGCTGACTAAAATCCAGATCGGGAACCAGTGTCTTCTGAAAATCAAAATAGATGTAGTCATTACCTTGAGCCTGCATTTTGAAAAAATCTAATTTCATGATCTACTACTTCTTAATAATTTCCTGAAAAACATCAGCAAAGTTGTAAAAGCCTTTTCTTTTACAGATCCAGCCGGCTGCTTTCAATGCACCTATGGCCAAACCAGTTCTATTTCTGGCAGTATGTGTAAGTTCAATTGAATCTGCAGCGGAATCGAAACCAATAGTGTGCGTTCCTGGAACATTGCCGGCTCTCAAGCTAGCAAAATGGAACTCATCTGTTTCTATCTTTCTATCTAATTTATCGTATTGTACTTTCTCTTTTTTATCTGTATTTTTTAAAACTATCTCAGAAAGGATCTTTGCCGTTCCTGAGGGGCTGTCCTTCTTTTTATTGTGATGAACTTCCAAGCCGTAAACATCATAATCCTCTGCCTGGTTCATCAATTTTGTGGTTTCCTCGATGATCTTATAAAACAGATTCATTCCAGGAGAAAAGTTCGAGCCAAAAATAAAGCCTGTTCCATTTTTCTCCACAAGTTTTTCAATTTCCGGCAGCTTATCAAACCAGCCGGTTGTGCCGGTAACCATGTTCTTTTTTAATAATATGATCTTGCTGATGTTTTCAAAAGCTGCAAAAGGAGTTGTGAATTCAAGACAAACATCTGCCGCACCCAATGTTTGCTCATTAATTTCATTATTCAATAATGGATCAATAATCGATACTACTTCGAAATTATATTCAGGTGCTAACTGTTCAATGAGTTTCCCCATTTGTCCATATCCGACGATAGCTAATTTAATCATATCAAATTAATCCTGACTTTTTGAATAGATCCGGATGATTTCTTTTACCCATTTCACACCGTTTTCCAATTCGGAAATAGCTATACATTCATCTACGGTATGAACTTTATCCATTCCAGAGCCTGCCACTGCCATTTTCAATCCATTCTGATTGAAAATATTCACATCACTGCCGCCACCACCAACTTCGCCTTTGTAAGCAATACCAATGTTTTCAGCAGCAATTTCAGCTAACCTGATAGTCTCGTCATCTTCAGACAGTCGAAAAGCTTGATATTCTTCATCTAAATCAATCTCTACAGCAGCTTTGTAGCCGTCAATTTCAAATTTTGCAGCTGCCTCCAGAAGCGCATTAGTCATTTTATCTGTAACTTCTTTAAGTTTTTTTGGATCATGACTGCGCACTTCAGCTTTGATTATAACCTCATTGGGAATGATATTTGTAGCTTTCCCGCCAGAGATGTATCCTACATTGCAGGTTGTTTCATGATCTATCCTGCCAAGAGGCATTGCAGCTATCGCTTCTGATGCTACTCTAATTGCATTAATTCCTTTTTCCGGAGCAACACCAGCATGAGATTCTTTGCCCCGAACAATATATTTCATTCTATTGGCAGAAGGTGCTCCAATGCTTATATGCCCGACGTGGTGTGAATCCAGGGCATATCCGATCTCAGATTTGATCATCGAATAATCCAGGTATTTTGCCCCTAATAAACCAATTTCTTCTGATATTGTGAAGAGAACTTCTACGGGAGCAGTTTCTTCATTTGCTTCTTTCAGTTCTTTTATAGCCCAAAGAATTTCAGCAATTCCAGATTTATCATCTGAACCAAGAATAGTGGTTCCATCAGATACAATTTTATCACCCTTAACTTGTGGTTTAATGCCATTGCCTGGTTTTACTGTGTCCATATGAGAACAAAAAAGGATTGGTTTTTTGGAAATTTTGCCGGGAAAATAGGCGTACAAATTTCCTATATTTCCACCGGTTTTTTCATTAGCGTTATCTATCTTGTATTCTGCTCCAAGTTCTTTAAGGTCTTCTACAAGTCGCTCTGCTGTTGCTTTTTCATTTTTAGATTCACTATCAATTTGCACCAGATTGATAAAATATTCAATAACTGATTTTTCCATCATTAATCCTTACAATTTTTTCGAATAAACTTGTTAGCACCGCCTTTTCTGTCAACCGGAAAAATTTAATAGACAAATAAGGATGTAAATGCATTTTTGAAGCGAATTTGCAGGTT
>QMNP01000048.1 GCA_003647825.1 Candidatus Cloacimonadota bacterium | reverse complement strand
CATGAACGGTTCTGTAATTTCCGGTTCGATCAACAGGAATGATCCTGTTTATATGCTTCCCGGAAACAAAGAATTAAGAATCAGAAGACTGGAACATCATGGTGTGGAAGTTGATAATATTAAAGCTGGAGATCGTGCATCTTTCAATCTGGTAGGATTCAAGCAAAAGGATTTTAAAAGAGGAATGGTTCTCTCAAATCGGCTATTGGAACCAACCAGATTAATTGATGTTAAAGTTCGGATTTTCCAAAAGGAAATAACTCTTGGTTTATGGAGTCAGGTAATATTTCTGTCAGGAACAAACCGGTTAATGTGTCGTATGCATCTTCTAGATAAAGATGTGCTGCAAAACGGAGAAAACGGTCTTGCCCAGATCTATCTCCCTCAGGAAATAATCACCCATCTCGGAGATAAATTCATTATCAGGAATTCATCTGGTAACCTCACGATTGGCGGAGGTCATGTCGTCGATCCCTATCCCCTGCACCATCGTCGTCGCCGACCAAACCATGTGGAAACAGTTAAGAAAATTTCAGGTGGAGAACTGCACCAACTGCTAGCAGCGGAAGTTCGGAAAACAACTTTACCCATCTCCCATAAAGATATTGCTTCTATTCTCGATGTAAATCCTGATGATTTGATTGATGTAATTTTTCAGCAACTGCCAGGTGATATTATTTTCTTTCAAAAAGATGATAATATACTTCTGATGATGAAGAAAATTGCCACTGCAACTCAGAATAAAATCCTTACAAATTTGCAGGAATTTCATAAAAAAAATCCTTTAAGAGAAAATGGCCGTACGTTTAAAGAACTGATGGGAATATTCGGTTCTGATCAAAATGATTCAACCAGAGATGTACTTAAACTGATGCTGGAAAAATTAGTAGAGAACGGAAAATTGGCTGTAATTGATCGAACCTGGAAACTCTCTTCTCATCGCGTTCAGATCGATAGCAACATGACCAAATCTATCGAAGAGATCGATTCTTTTATGCAATCAATTGGAAATGCATCTGCTGATCTGACAGAAATTTCCGCTGCTGTATCAAGCAATATTAGCGAGAAACAATTATCGCAAATCCTGAATTATATGATCAATAATAAAACCATCCACTTCATCCAGAAACGTTATCTTCATTCCAGTTTTGTAGAAAAATCTAAGAAGATAATTGTTGAGCACATAAAGAATAATTCTGACGGGATCACTGTGGCTCAATTTCGAGATATGATCGCCGGTAACCGCACCAACGCCATTTTGATGTTAGATCTGATGGACAATAACGGAATTACATTAAGAAAAGGAAATAACAGGTTTTTAACAAAGAAATATTTGGAAAGTAATAAATAATATAAAAAGCACCGATTTGAAAATTCAAATCGGTGCTGTAATTTGGTATCCCGTAGGGGAATTGAACCCCTGTTGCAGGAATGAAAATCCTGAGTCCTAACCACTAGACGAACGGGACACTTATTTTAATTTATGGTGAGCCTGGATGGATTCGAACCATCGACTCTCTGCTTAAAAGGCAGATACTCTACCACTGAGTTACAGGCCCTAAAGAACTAATGAGGCGCAAAATTAAAATGGCCGGTTGCAGTGTCAATAATTTTCCCCATTTCACAAAGAAAAAAAAACAATTGCATAAAATTATTAAATATTATTTGTAGTTACTTAATTATAGTTTATATAAATATATGATTATTTTTCATTTATTTATCTAAATAAAATAGGACTTGGAAATGAAGAAATCAGTGATCCAAATAAAGTTTGAAGAGAAGATTCGTAAACGGCTTGATGGCAGGTCTTTGGAAGTTGCTGAGTTTATTTTTTCTGATCCGGAAATTCAGGCTCTGCATGAGTATGCCAATATCGTCTCAATCAAAAGAATGGGATATAATGATCATGGCCCTGTGCATATGCGTAAAGCTGCTTTAAATTCAATTTTAATGTTTGATCTATTAACACAGGCGGGAATAAAACTAAATCTGGAAAAAGAGGGAGTTGGCAGTGCTGAGGACAGTAAAATTGCTGTTATTATTGCCGCTCTTCTTCATGATATAGGAATGACGGTGAGCCGTGATAAGCATGAATTCATGAGCGTAACCCTGGCCATTCCCTACGTTGAAAACCTGTTAGAACAGTTTTATCATAATGATTTGAATAAAAAGATCATTCTACGCTCTTTGATCATTGAATGCATTTTTGGTCATATGGCAACCCAGGCAATTCAAACATTGGAAGCTGGTCTCGTTCTTATTGGCGACGGTTGTGATATGGAACAGGGGCGATCTCGAATTACTACAATGCTTTCTGGAAAACCGCGGGTTGGAGATATTCATAAATATTCTTCTACAGGAATTAAGAAGGTCCATATCTCACCAGGAAATAAAAAACCTATTAAGATCAAAGTTGATATGACCGAATCGGTAGGATTCTTTCAGATAGAGGAAGTATTGTTTCCCAAAATTGCATCAAGTCCTGTGAAAGAATTTATTGAATTGGAAGCAGGCGTAATTGGCAAAGATTACAAAAAGTATCTATAAATTTTTAAGGGAGAAAAAAAATGAAAAGACATATCATTATTTTATTAATAATATTGATCGGACAAACAGCTTTATCAGCAGAAGGAAATTGGGGTGAAGAGTTATGGCAGGATGGTTATTTTATCCAAAAATCAATTGATGCCAGTAGAATTCATGAAAATATCATAAAAGCAAATGTTGATGGAAAATGGCAGGAATTCGTTCTGGAAGATCTACCCGAACCTTTTGTAAGTTGGGATGCTAAAGCTCGCATTGAATCGCTGGCAGGAATTTCTAAAGGTGAAATGCCAGGATTAGATGGACCTCATAACGGTATTATAGCAACTTATGGTTACCAAAGAGAAGATACTGCCTTTAAGGTAAATAACGCCATAAAAGGTTGTGGTTTTCTTCCTAAAAAAGAAAAGATCAAAGAGATGATCCAGCTCCTTAAAGATACAAACGAAGATGATTATATGAAGAAATTGGAGATACTTACTGGTTTTTATGAAAAAATTGATAGCTTATTTGATTTGAATAAACAGGTTTCGCTGGAATTATATGCCAGTCCAAAGCGAGGAACACAGACTTTTCTAAACCAAATGACAGATCCAACCTCAGTGATCGTATTCATGGATATCCCCACATTCAAATTAAAAACACTTGCTTATCTTCTGCACCCGGAAAACCCTCAATTAACTGATTATGAAAAAGATGTGGTCGAATACGTTAACAGAATTCATAGTTATTTCCACGGTCAATTTGACAAACAGTTTATTACGGTTATTTATAATATTGTTGAAGTATATAACAGCTCTCCCGGCAGTGAGCAGGGTAAGGGCACTAGAATGAATCAATAGTAGTTTTGTGAGGAAGAAATGAGCCTAACATTTCAAAGAGAAATTAAAATTCTTATTGCTGAACATCTCATGGGAATCGACAGAATAAAAAAGATAGATAAAGCTATCTCGGCTAATGGTCTTTGGAAGCAGGAAGCTTTTCAACATGTAAAAAAGCTGCTGCATCACATGGCTGGGCGTAGAGCCTCCGATATGGATATGGGCGGCTATAGAGCCAACCAGCGTATTTGGTACAGAGTTTATGGACATAAAGCTCCTGATCTAGGTATGCCTTCTTATACTGTTGATGAAATAAATGCCATGGCTCTATGTCTTCTTACCGAAGAGCAGAAGAGTCTCCTCTATGATGACAGAAACCTTGATTTTGCACTTTCTTTACGTATGAATGAAACAGAATCTCCTTATCGATTTAGAGGGAACGTCTATTTTGAAAGAGGTTGTCTTGCTGTTAACTTTCGACTTATCAACCAGGAACTCTTCACATTGAATAGCTTGGAAATACCTAAACAGATTGTAAAACGACTTGATCTAAATTTTGAAAAATCTGGTCTTGTGTTGATCACTGGCATTACCGGATCGGGTAAAAGTTCTACACTTGATACAATAATCGACATGAATAATCATAATAATCATTCTCATATTGTAATTATTGGAAATCCGATTGAATTTATCCATCGTTCAGATAAAAGCATTGTATGTCATCGAGAACTTGGGGAAGATTGCCTTTCCTTTGCCCATGGAGCAATTGAGGCATTACGACAGGATCCAGATATAATAGTTGTTGGAGAAATGAGAGATCGCAAGACAATTGGAACAGTTCTAGAAGTTACAGATAGTGGACATAAGGTTTTTTCTACATTACATACAAGTTCAACTATAGAAAGCATACATCGCATTATCGCTGAATTTCCACCTGACGAGCAGGAAAGGGTTCGTTTCCGTTTAGCTGATGTATTGCGAGTTGTAATTTCTCAAAAACTGGTTCCTAATAAACAGGGAAATCTATCTTTAGCAAAAGAGATCCTTTCAGTTGACTCTTCCGTTCAAGCAGCAATACGAAACAACAATATTGCTGAGATCTTCCAGATGCTTACCGAAGGTAAAACCAAAGGTATGTTTACTATGCAGCAGGATCTTTATCGTCTTTATAAGTTGGGTAGGATCACAGCAGAAACTGCTATGAATTACAGCAATAATACAAAGGTTATGGCAAATCTTATAAAATACGCACATGCCTAGGATAAATCATGGCAAGAAATAGAAGTATGTCAAAATTCCGCAGAGAGATGCCCTGGTTTATTATCTCGGTATTACTTACATTACTGGGATCTATATCAATTATATTACTTTTTGTAGTTTTTTATATTATAGATCACGAAATCATTTTCTGGTGCATTCAAATCAGCTGGATCACAGTATTGATAATTGGAGCTGTAGAAATAAGCCGTCAGGAAGCAGCGCGTCGTCAGATCGAGGATGAATTGCATTATCAGTTCAAAGAAAAACACTATCTCATGAGCAAGATGTACCAGCGTATAAAAGAAAATATGCAGGTGATCTCCAGTATGATACAGGTTCAAAATGAATACAATCTGGATAAACTTTCGATCGAAAATTTGAAATCAACAGGTAACATGGAATCCTTAGTGCTTTTACATGAAAGATTATATTGTGAAGCAGATCTTTCTCACCTGGACTTTAAAGATTATGTGGAAACTATTGTTTCCAAACTCTATCTTAAATATGATATTGATCCTGAAATCATTCAACGAAATATCGATATTAAATTTTCATTATTAAATTTTGATTATGCAGTTCCCTGTGGACTTATTATAAACGAACTAATCTCAAATTCTTTGCGGCATGCATTTCCCCCCAAAAGAAAAGGGAATATTTTTATATCATTAGATACCGATGCGAAAGATAATTACATTCTTACAATTGCTGATGATGGCCGTGGTTTACCCCCGAAAATCGATTTTCGACAATCCCGCACATTTGGTTTGCAAATGGTAAATATTCTAATTGATCAGCTATTTAGTGTTGTAGAGATCAACCGTACTAAAGGAACCGAGATCAAGATCACCTTCCAGAGACACCGCAAAAGATAATCTTATTACCAACTGCTGATCAACTGAAAAAATAGCCGCATTTTATTGCTTTTCTGCCAACTATCAGAAATTTTTGCTTGTAAATGAACATTATTAAAAAGATCATATCTCAGTAATAAATACGAAGCCACTCCATCACCGGAGAAAACGCTATTCTGCATAATTCCGTTTACATTATTTTCGTACATATAATGCTTAACTTTAAAGGGTTTAAGAACAGAACGATACACAGTAATTTGAGCAATGATCTGCAACTTTTCTGATCTTAATTTTGCCTGTTCATAAAACAATACACCTTTACCATGTACCTTATCTTCGGGCAGATATTCACTTATCCATTCTGCTCTGGATTTCATGGTTATAACACCCAGCTTCTGCCACCAGTCCAGTCGTAATAACAATCGTTCAAAATCTCTGATCTCGGCTTCATCTAACGTAATATATTTCTCTTTTTGTTTATTCTGAATTGTAAACCTGAAAGTGTTTTCACTAATTCTGGTTTCCAACTGTAGGAATTGATCACTTCCCACCGTGGGCATTTTTTCAAAATAACGTGTCTCAGGAAAACTCCAAAGATCAAAATAACAATTGATCTTAGTATCTTTTCTCGGTAAAATTGTTACTCCATAGTATAAACCAGTTTCATTGTCAAAGTTACTCTGGGCACTAAATGGATTTCCGTGCCAGCTGGGAAAATCTTTAGCATAATTCCTTACCAGCAGCATTTGACGAAATCTGGTGTCTCCAAACTTTACTCCAGCCAAACCCGCTACTTTTTCATCTGCCAGAGCTATTTCTGAAAACAGGGGATAACTGTTATTGAAAAGATTACAATAGAGGTTTACTGCCTGATATTTCTGATTTCTTTTATCATTTGAAAATTCGTGGTCAAAGGCGAGAGAACTATAGGAACATCCTAGTTGATTATTGCCATTATTGTATTCTACAGCACTTCCAAAGAGAGTTTCCTGCACATTATTCTTTTTAGCTTCATCCAGATTCAAGCCGCTTTCGTTGAAAGATGTAATTTGTTCAAGGCTATCGAGATTTGCATTCAACTTTGTTCTGGATAGGAAGGGAATGATACTCCAATTTCGTGTAGTTAATTCAAAGGAGCAACCTTCCAATTCCCAAATTTCATAAGAACTGGTATAAGGCTTTAGTGATGAGTATTTCTTCACAGGAACAGAAGTAGCTTCTGCACTTTTACTCATGCCAAGTTTAGGAGCAAACAAGATGCCCTGCCCCAGAGCTAGCCGGTATTTCCCTAGAATGCCATTTTGTAAAATCCCGTTAGATCTATATTGCAAATAGTAAGAATAAAAATCGATTGGATCACTTTCACCTTCATCTTTCTGGGTTAGAACACCGGCCTTGAAATTTCCATATTCAGTTAATGTCTTCTGATAGTATTTCAGGCTGGATCTAAGCTTTGATTTTGCTTCACTAAATTCAACTCTGGTTTGCTGCTTCAAATGCAATTCGGGTCTTTTGCGAAAGACAATAAAATCGTGCAGCTCATTTACTGTGATTGCATTTATACCTAATTTATCCAGATCTTCCCAGCTACTTAGTACTTGATTTTTTCTGGATTGTATTATCAAAATTATATCATTTTCCGAGAGCCAGGGTAATTTCTGCAACTCGGTTTTGGTAGAAGTATTTATATTTATTGGATTCTCTTTAATTTGAGATAGTATCTCACTGAGTTCATTTGCATGATAAGTTTCTTCCTCTACGGAGAACAACTTTTCTTCGGCATCGTTCCCATACAGGTTAGCTGTTAGAAGCAATAATACAATAATACTAGTGAGTAATCTCATAACTCAAAGATATGTAATGCGTTAAATCCAAGTATTGATGAGTACGTACACTATATACAAGATTAAATTTATACAAATTGAAAACAGCCCCAATTCCAATCCTGTTGGGCTCAAACTGATAACTCGAAATTAGGGAAAGTTGGCGCAATATATCATAACGACCGGCAAATTTGAAACTGAAATCAAAATCGTTTTCCTTTTCCAAGCCAAAAGAAATTCTACTGCATTTGGTAATCTGATAACAGCTTTCCCACAAATAAACGATCGGCAAGATACTACCTTCATATTCACTTTGAGTTATGTTACGCACTGCCAGTGCAGAAGAAACATTACTATTACTCCATTTCAGACCGCCATCGAAAATTGTTGAACCAGTATCTTTATAACCTTTCACCTGGCTGCTTAACATACGAACATTGAATCCTGCCGTTAAATTATGGGATGAATAGTTGATCCCCAAAACTGCCTGATTCTCGCTGTAAAATTCATGATCCAGATATGAATCTCCCAAATGAAAACAACAATTTCCCAGGGGAATTACAAGATGAAGGTCGTATTTAGAAAGTTCTTCCATATTGAATAAATATGTAGATGAAGTTTCCAATCCCGGAAGGCAAATAGCTGGATTCATGCTCATTGAAGAAGCAGTTGGATAGATAAGATTCAGGTTATTCGCTGCATTGTGAACTGCTGATTGCGGCAGATTCAAATCAATTGCAATTAAGCATGAAATTAATAATAGTAATACAAGGAGAAATAGTATTTTCATAATTCCTCCAAAAACAGATATCTGTCGTAAAAAAATTCTATTCTAATAAGAATAAGGTGTATAAAATATTTAACGTAGTTTTGCTGCTCCCGGCAGCATGGGTTGCGATAATATTATTTCAATAATTGCAACAGGAAAGCATTTTCCTGTTCGCCTGTTTTCACGATCTTTACTGCTTCAATTAAACTTCAATTCGATATTAAAAACTAAATTCTAACTTCGCTTTCCAGATCAAAGAAATGAGCTTTTTTCATATCCAGAGTGATCATGATCCGTTCATCGATCTTGGGGAATTTCTTGGGATCGAAACGGGCAGTTAATTTTGAATTTGCTGTTTTAAGGAAAACAATGAACTCATTTCCCATTGGTTCAACAACTTCACATAATGCTTTTACTTTCTGAGGAAATTCCGCCATCTGGTCAAACTCTGAATCATAGATATCTTCCGGACGAATTCCCATCATCACTTGTTTTCCAATATATTTTATTAGTTTATCATTAGCTGGTATATCAACTTCGAAGGTTCCTTCAGTAAATTTGAGTTTCTTGTTTTCTTCTATGATCGTACCTCGAATCTGATTGATCGCGGGACTGCCGACAAAACCTGCCACAAAAAGATTAACCGGTTCATTGTATATTTTCAAGGGAGAATCGATCTGATGGATCAGACCGTCTTTCATCACCACCATTTTATCTGCCATTGTCATAGCTTCTACCTGATCATGAGTAACGTAAATAATAGTTGTGTCAAGTTTCTTGTGCAATTTAATGATCTCAGCCCTCATCTGTACCCGCAGCTTGGCATCCAGATTGGAAAGAGGTTCATCGAACAGAAACACCTTTGGTTTACGAACAATTGCCCTGCCCAGAGCTACTCTTTGTCTCTGACCTCCGGAAAGCTGTTTTGGCTTGCGGTCCAGTAAACTTTCTATTTCCAGAAGTGCTGCTGATTCTTTGACAATTTTATCAATTTCAGCTTTGGGAAATTTTCGTAATTTCAGAGCAAAAGCCATGTTTTCGTAAACAGTCATGTGAGGATAAAGTGCATAGTTTTGAAAAACCATGGCAATATCTCTGTCTTTGGGAAGAACATCATTTACTACTTTATCGCCAATAACAATTTCACCACTAGATATCGTCTCCAGTCCGGCAATCATCCTTAAAGTAGTCGTTTTACCGCAACCGGAAGGACCTACCAAAATTACAAATTCCTTATCTTCTGCTACAAAGTTTGCTTTCTT
>QMNP01000047.1 GCA_003647825.1 Candidatus Cloacimonadota bacterium | reverse complement strand
TAACAGTGCACATTATTTCTTCAACTCCGCAGCCTTTTTTACAAAAGCTTTAAATATCGGTTGTGGTTTATCTGGTCGGGATTTGAATTCGGGATGATACTGCACACCAATATAGAATGGATGATCCGGGATTTCAACTACTTCTACTAAAAGATCGTCCGGGGATGTTCCGGAGATCAGCATTCCCTTTTCTGTTACAATATCACGATAGTCATTATTGAATTCGTAGCGATGACGGTGGCGTTCCGAGATTTCGGCTGATCCATAGATCTTGTAACTTAAACTATCCTTCTTCAAATGACATGGATAAGCGCCTAAACGCATAGTTCCGCCCATCATATCAATATATTTCTGTTCATGCATCAAGTCGATAACCGGGTCTTGGCATTTTTCATTGAATTCACTGCTGTAAGCATCTTCCAGATTGCACACATTACGGGCAAATTCTATTACAGCTATCTGCATTCCCAGGCAAATACCAAAGAAAGGAATATTATTTTCACGTGCATATTTAGCGATTGCGATCTTACCATCTATTCCCCGCACGCCAAATCCACCTGGTACTAATATTCCATCAACATCTTCAAGTTGCTTTTTTACTTCAGATGCAGTAAATGTTTTCTCAGAATCAACCCATTTTACATTCAACTTTAGTTTATTTGCCGCAGCTGCATGGATTAGTGCTGCGCCTACACTTTTATAGGCATCCTGATGTTCCACGTATTTACCGCAAACTGCAATTGTAACATCTTTTTCGGGATTTTTTATATTATTTATGATCACATCCCAATCGGAAAAATCAATTTCATTCTGGGGAAGGTGGAAGTGTTCGCAGATCTTCTCGTGAACATTGGCCTGAATATATATCTTAGGTACTTCATAAATCGTACTCACATCGATTGCATTAATTACACGGCTTTTTTGAACATTAGTAAAAAGAGCGATCTTACTTTTGATCTCATCATTAAATGGTTTCTCACTTCTGCAGAGAAGCAGATCAGGTTGAATACCTATCTCACGTAGTTTTGTAGTTGCATGTTGAGTTGGTTTGGTTTTTAATTCTCCAGCGGCTTTAATAAATGGTACATAAGTAAGAAAGATAAATAGAGAATTCTCCATTCCCACTTCTAAACGAAATTGCCTTATCGCTTCTAAAAATGGAAGGCTCTCGATGTCACCCACTGTTCCACCGATTTCGGTAATAACTATATCCTGTCCTTCACCGATCTTTCGGATCAGAGATTTTATTTCGTTGGTTACGTGCGGAATTACCTGAACAGTTTTTCCAAGATAATCTCCACGTCGTTCTTTTCGTAAAACCTGGTCGTAAATCTGACCGGAAGTAGAATTAGAATTTCTACTTAAAGGCCTGCCGATAAAGCGCTCATAATGTCCCAGATCGAGATCTGTTTCTGCTCCGTCATCAGTTACAAAAACCTCACCATGCTGGAAAGGGCTCATTGTTCCTGGATCTACATTCAAGTAGGGATCGAATTTCTGCATCACTACATTATAACCCATTTTTTTCATGAGAAGCCCGATCGAGGAAGATGCAATTCCTTTACCCAATGAGCTTAAAACACCACCTATTACAAAAATATGCTTAGCCAACTTATTACTCCTTTATTTATGACATATATAAACTATTAGTAGAAAAATTCGCATCACTGGTAAGATTAACACCTAAACGACGTAATCCAGCTTCATCACCAGGTGTAGGGATGTGAGTCATGTGCACTTCACATCCTCGTAATTCACTTAATTTTTCCATTGCAACCTGTGCAGATGGATTTGTAGTAGCACTTATGCTAAGCGCAATAAGAGTTTCTTCCACATCTAAACTAACCGATTTTTCATGCAGGATATTTTTTTCGAGGTTGAAGATCGATTCAATTACTTTAGGTGAAAGAAGGTGGATTTCATCAGGAATTGCTGCCAGTTTTTTGATAGCATTTAAAATAAGGCTGGAAGCTGAATGCAGTATTTCCGAATTCTTTCCGGTAACAATTGAGCCATCACCCAGTTCTATTGCAGCACCACAAAAGATCCCGTCATTCCCTTTTCCACAGCTTTCCGCATCTTTCGCTGTTTCTCTGGCTGGCAATACAGTTATTCTATCTTCAGTTTTCAGGTTCAGTTCCTTCATTATCAATTCAGCACGATCTACCGTATCTTTACTTACAAGACCCAAGGCAAATTCACATCTATAGCGGAAATAACGTCGAATGATTTCCTGACATGATGCATACTTAGTGGCTTCATCATCAATAATTCCAAAACCTGCTCGATTTACTCCCATGTCTGTGGGTGATTTATAAATGGCATCTTCACCTGTGATCTTTTCCAGAATTCTTCTGAGCACTGGAAAGACTTCCACATCACGATTATAATTTATGGTTTGTTCTCCATAAGCTTCCAGGTGGTAGGGGTCGATCATATTGAAATCTTTCAGGTCTGCGGTAGCAGATTCATATGCTACATTAACAGGATGTTTAAGTGGAATATTCCATATAGGGAATGTTTCAAATTTGGCATAACCGGCATTTAATCCACGTGTATGCTCGTGATACATTTGGGAAAGACAGGTTGCCAGTTTTCCACTTCCAGGTCCTGGTCCGGTAACAATCACCAATGGTTTTGTTGTCTCAATATAATCATTTGCTCCATATCCTTCCGGACTAACGATCAATTCAACATCAGTTGGATAACCCTTGGTAAATTTATGTGTATATACTTTCAATCCACGTCTTTCTAATTTATTTTTAAAAATTATTGCTGCCGGTTGGTTTTCGAAGCGCGTGATAACGACTGCACTTACATTGATCTCTCTGTCCCGTAGATCATCAATAAGTTTCATGGCATCAACATCGTAGGTTATTCCAAAATCAGCTCTAATTTTACGTCTTTCAATATCTCCGGCATAAATACAAAGTATAATATCGGCTCGATCTTTCAACTTCTGCATCAGTTCCATTTTTACATTGGGATGGAAGCCTGGTAACACGCGAGAAGCATGATAATCATAAATGATCTTCCCCCCAAATTCTAGATATAGCTTGTTATCAAATTTCTCTACTCTTTCCAGAATTGCTGCAGTTTGCTCTTTTAAATATTTTTCATTATCAAATCCGACTTTCATTAAATTATATCCTTTTAGAAATTTCTGCTTTTAAATTTGAAACAAAGATCGCATGGTTTGATCGATCAAAAAACTTGAATGAGATATTACCATCTATACAGCGATCGTAGGAATAATAGTTTGTAAATTCAAAAATATTTTTATTGAATCCGATAGTTAAATAACACTCTTCCAAACTGTTAACAAACTCACTCTGTAAATGGTAATTACCTTTTACATCTTTGGTAAAGGCTACATATCGAACAGTTCCATTCTCAAACTTGATTTTAACATTATCATAGCTTTTATCTTTATAATAGATCTTATCTGCAAAGAATACGCCATTCAGGCTTGGACGTTCTATGGGAACTTCTATTATTCCAGTGGGAATAAAAACTATCTGCTGCTCGGATGTATCACCTGTAAAAAGTTCTATTTTATCACGAAGAATTTTAAGATCCAATTCTTCATCCCGCGACTTGATCTTATAATTGGAATAGGAATAAAATTCATCTTTCAAATCATTTCCATATATGCTGAGTAAATTATAATTACAGTTCGCAGCATTAAAATAAATACCACATAGTTTTTCAAAATCTGCGCCAATGTATCCGGCCAGTTCATGAGTTGGATAATTCAGGAAGATCAGTTTTTTCTTTTGCTCAAAAAGGTGTTCAATTACAGATTGAGTGGAATCTTTGAATTGCTTGATCTGTTTTTCTGCAGTTACTTTAAAGTCGCTGGAAAAACTCTCCCAACCTACTTCAATAAATATATCTATCGAGTTTATCCAATTTTTGTAATAATTAGGTGGAACAGAAAAAATTTCATCGGGCATTTCTGCAAAAAAGCGTTTTTTTAAGCTTTCGGTGGATATTTCCAAAACAGGGAAGGCTTTTTTCTTGCGGATAGCAATTGCCAATTCTTCGATCAAAGCAAGTTCTATAAGCGGATCTTCAGAGTTTTTACCGTTATGGATCTCTCCTGCAATAGAGATGACATTATCGTTTTGGATTTTTAATAAATTGTTTACAATATTGAAAGCTAGTTCAGAGTATTGTTCCATCAGGATATATACCAGCTTTCCCCTAATTTTACATTGATCAGGTTTTTGATCTCTTTCTCCAGGATCCTGGAAGCGATCTTCATGAATTTCTGTTCATTATCACTTACGTAGAATCTATCTTGCCCATTAACTTCAGTTTCAGGATCTGGCAATATTTTCAAAAGTTGATGTGTAACAGCTTCGGCACTATCAACTAATTTAATATTTGAACCTGCAAAATCTCCAATTGGTTTTTTTAAAATCGGATAATGAGTACAGCCCAGCACTAATGTGTCGATATTTTTGGTTAATAAATTCTCCAAATATTCTGCAATTACAAGTTTTGTTACATCATGATCTTCCCAACCTTCTTCTGCCAGAGAAACAAATAAAGGACAAGCCTGGCTAAAGACTTGTATGTCTGGAGCTATTTTGTAAATAGCATCAGCATAAGCCTTACTTCGAATAGTTCCCTCTGTACCAATCACACCAATTCGGTTATTTATTGTTGCACTAATTGCACTAATTGATCCTGGTTCTATAACACCAATAACTGGAACGGGGATTTTCTTTTGAAGCTCTGGAAGAGCAACAGCAGATGAAGTATTACAAGCCACAACAATTATCTTTGCTCCGCATTGCATAAGAAAACGGGCATTTTGAATAGAATAATCCACAACCGTGCGTGGAGATTTTGGGCCATATGGAACCCTGGCAGTATCACCGAAATAAACAATATCTTCAAATGGAAATAATTTACGGATTTCTTTAAATACAGTCAATCCACCAACACCTGAATCAAAAATTCCTATGGGCTGCTTATTCAATTTATCCCTCATATAATCTAATTTTCTTGTTCCAAAATTGTTTAGAACATCTCGTTGTCAAGACAGGTTTAAATATTTATTTGACTTATTTAGTTTCCTACATTATTTAGCCTTATTGAATAAAGTTGAATCTTGAAAATTGCAAGTGAAAAATGAAAAATGTCAGAATTGCAGCTAACGGAGTATTATGAAGAAAATTGGTATAGCTTTAGGTGGTGGAGGAGCTCGTGGAATCTGTCATATCGAGTTCTTGAAAGTACTTGATGAACTTGGTGTGAAACCTTCTATAATTTCCGGTACAAGTATCGGTGCTATTATTGGTGCCATGTATGCTTCCGGTTTAAGTGGATTGGATATTGAAAAAATAGTGCGTGAAATTGATTACAAAGTCTTTTTGAAGCTACTCGATTTTTCCATCCTAAGCAAAGCAAGTCTAATTAAAGGAAAGGGTGTTGAAAATTTTTTGAACGAACATATACCTGCAGATACATTCGAAGAATTGAAGATCCCGCTAAAAGTTGTAGCAACAGATTTTTGGAGGGAAGAAGATGTAGTTTTTGAAACTGGAGAACTCATCCCGGCAGTTCGGGGTTCACTTTCCATACCAGCTGTTTTTGAGCCTATTATTTTCCAGCAGTGTGTTTTGATCGATGGAGGAACTTCCAATAACCTGCCATTCGATATTATAAGAGATGATTGTGATATACTTATTGCAGTTGATGTTTCGGGTACCAAATCTTTTCCAATTGAACCTAAAATTCCTAACTGGTTTGATAATATGATGACTTCTTTTCAGATTCTGCAATCCAGTATCGTAGAATATCAAATGAAGATCTGTAAACCAGATATATACATAAAACCTGCTCTAAGAGATGTCGGTATATTAGATTTTGATAAAATAAATTTTGTGCTACTAAGCGTGAGACAAGATGTAAAATTCTTCCGGCAGGAAATGATAAAAAAACTTGAACAGAAAAAATCAATATTGTCTCTTTTGGAATAAAGAAAATTCTTGAAGTTGACTATGCCCGTGGCAGACGCCAAGGGGTATTTCGCCAACTTTATTTCAGCAAGCTGAAAATCGAATTTTCAATATTTACCCCTCTGTCCTACCGGACATCTCCCCTAAATCAGGGGAGAAAATTAGGCCACCCCGATGCAGAGCAGCGAGGAATTCTTTTGATTAAAAGAAGGTATTGATGACAAGCATTTTATGAATTGGAGATATTTCCGGGAATGGGATTTACTATTATGAATCCTTATAAAATTCAATTCGGAGCAGAACTGGTACCAGGAATAATTTTCTGGGGATGGAATACTTATGAAGGATTTGAAAACGACGTTTTTAATCCTTTTCTTTATTTAAAATTGCGTTTAGTTATAAATTTTGATATTTAGGAATTATGTTTCAATATACTAATTTTCATCTTCATATATATCTGTGTGTCTCCTACCTCCAAGACGTGTAGTGTTTCTTCGATCATCTGATCGATATCTAGCTTCATGAACAACTAAATCTTTACCCAAAAACTCTTTTCCATCCATAGCACTTATAGCTTTAAAAGCTTCTTCACGAACCGGCATTTCAACGAATCCAAAGGCTTTCCACTCTCCGTTAATGCGATCTATCAGAATAGTAACAGTTTCTACATTTCCAAACTTTCTGAATTCATTTGCCAAATTATCTTTGGTAATATCACGATTCATGTTGCCAACAAAAATATTCATTCTCACTCCCTCATAGTTGATCATACTAACTCCCTCAAAAACTGAGTCCTGTAAATTAATATTTAGTATTCTAATAGGGTATAGTAATTTCGATTACTATGATTGTGTCAAGAATAACTTTTTCAGCTTTACAATTCTTTATATGAAATTGAGTTTTGGTTGGGGATGAAAATTGTTAGGAGTTATTATGATTAGAAAGGGATTGATTTTATTAACTGGTTTGATGTCCTTATTTGGTTGCGCAAAAGAATGTGAACTGGTTGTTTATAACAAAACACCCATTCAGCAAACAGTTAAAATTGATGGAATTATTTATCATATTCCTGCCAATGTTGGTTATGCTGACGAAACTTTTTATCTTAATTCTTTTGTATTATGGAATGAAAAAATTAACGTTTCTGTAGAATATGTTGCAAATTCACCTGTATCCTTCAGGTCACCAAAAACTTTTACTGTAGAAATGGAACCTGGTAAGGACAGATCTTATAATTTAAAGTACGATAGAGGTCAAATTCAACTAAGAAATATATCATCAATAATTCTCGATCAAGTTCTGCTAAGAACAAATAATTCAGAAGAATGGTCTGAAGATCTTTATGAAGGTTCGCTTGAACCAGATGGAATCGATGTTATCGCTGTTAAAGAAGGTAACTACACTTTAAAAATGATCGATGTTTATGGAACCGAATATCCTCTTCAGGAAGTTGAAATAATTGCAGGTGAACAGGTGATGGTAATGTTCACAGGAGAAATGTAAAACCTTAAAATTATTGAACAGATCAACAATTAAAAATAGATATTCTTAATAAGTTCTCTATTTTCAACAATATCAGGATTTTTTTCCTTTTTACCGAATTTTCGTCTTCTGCTATCAAAGCGTTCTATTACTCCGGGAATTAACAGCTCCCATTCCAAAGGATTTATTGTACCAATCTTTTTATATCCATTTATTATGGATCTGTGAACTGATTCAAATTTATTTGTATCATAAATTGATGCCCAGAAAAGTAAAAAATGGATAAGATCCTTTTCCGGCAGATCATATTCCCATTCACTAAAATCAAACATATAATACATCCCTTTTGAATAAATGAAATTCATCGGATTATTATCGATATGACAAATTACTTTACCAGATTTATTCTCTAATTCATGTAATTCAGCAATTAGTTCTGCAACACGAGCAAAATCTGGTTTAAGTAGATCAATTAATGGAATACCATCAATATATTCCAGCATTAAAGTATTTTTTCCATCATGGTCTAAAAGTTTTGGCGTAAAAGGAAGTTTTTTCTCGTAAATATAGAGCTCCTTTTTGAACATCTTTGGTGAATTACAAATTTTAATAACCTGGCCTTTTGCTTTCTGAATTACAATGTTAGCCTTCATCATGCACTCCTGGTTCAATTAATTGTTATTTGAATTTTCTTATCTTCTTTTACACCTTTCAGATTCTTCATGTAGGCTAATATCACATCTTTTAATGTTCTCTGTACGTAGGGAACGACATTAAGTTTCTTACCATCAAGTTCAATCGAGATATCCAAGTTTCGATCTGTTTTACAATCGTCTCTGGTCCGTTTCCCAGTAATGATCGCTCCCACCATTTCATAACAACTCATACCGCATTCACCACAGCATTCCGGTTTAGGAAGTGGTAAAACTTCAAAAACTTTGTTTACAATCAGATCGGTTAATTCACCAATATCAGATTTATCATTAAACACTTTTAAATTTTTATAAGAACTATGATCATTGCCATAAATACCGGAGATTGCAATAACAGTATCGTCAATTAATTCATCAAGTTGGGTTTCATCACTGGCACAAATAACACGTGGAAGAGCAGCAGTTTTCATGCCTTCTACAACAACCCAGTCTGCATCGAGTTTGGAAAGCATTTGTTGTAGTGAAAGCTGTTCATGCCAGATTTGATATGTTTCGGTCAATCCCCGAGCAATAACAACATTTTGGCTGGCTTCCCAGTGACGCCAGCTGTTGCTGCCTTCTTTTTCCATTGTGAAATTCTCTGCATGAATATCTTTAATCGATGCAACACTATGTCCGCGCTTCTTGAGCTCTTTTATT
This sequence comes from Candidatus Cloacimonadota bacterium, assembly GCA_003647825.1. Lineage (GTDB taxonomy): Bacteria > Cloacimonadota > Cloacimonadia > Cloacimonadales > TCS61 > B137-G9. The sequence continues at coordinate 539 of QMNP01000047.1, read as the reverse complement.
AAGGCAACACAAACAGACGTTTTACCTGTATGATGATAACCTGCAATGCTAATTACTTTCATATTTTTTTTCTCCAATTGCCAGATTTCCGAAGTTTCTAAGACTTCGAATCTAAAATTCTATGGACTTAATATTCCCAGCCAATCTCCCAGCAGGAACTGCAATCTACCGATCAATAGGGAAATACGCGCCATGGCGGTGTAACCAAAGGCAGCACCAAAACTTACCATCAAGAAATAAATCCCGATCTTGGCGCTAACACCGAAAGCACCTTCATGCTTTTTGCTGAAATAAAAATAGATCACACCGGTTATTGTACCGACAACAAGCAGAAGCTGTCCAATAACAACAACCCAGTTCCCACCGGTAAAGGGATTGATCATTGTTGCAGTTAATTGGTTGATAACATCAGATTTCAAGTAGCGCAGGAAATATATTCCGGAAGTAGTTCCAATGATGAGAGCCACCGGAAAACGACTGATCCAATCAATCGAAGGAATGAGCCGCAGAAGCATCATTACACCCAGAGCTGCTGGTAT
>QMNP01000046.1 GCA_003647825.1 Candidatus Cloacimonadota bacterium | reverse complement strand
TTGTGAAAAAGATTTTTTCAGAGATGTCAAAATATATGAAACTCAAATACAAAGGCCGGTATCATGAGCAGTTACAGTTGAAGGTCAGCTTCTAATGAAAAAAAGGGGGTATGCATGAATGAAAATTCTTAAAGTTGACTATCCCCGTGGCAAAGCCAAGGGGTATTTCGCCAACTTTATTTCAGCAAGCTGAAAATCGAATTTTTAATATTTACCCCTCTGTCCTACCGGACATCTCCCCTAAATCAGGGGAGAAAATTTGGCTACCCCGATGCAGAGCATCGAGGAATTCTTTTAATTAAATTGAAAAAGCCCCTCGAGATTCGAAGGGCTTTGATATGTTCATTTGATCTGTTTTACTTCATTAAGATCATTTTCCTGATAATACTCTTGTCTGCATTTTGCAATCGGTAGAAATACATACCGCTGGATTGATATTTCTCACTATCATCTTTTCCATTCCATATCACAGAATGTGTGCCAGCAGTTAAAACATCGTTTATCAGAGTTTTAACAAGTTCACCTTTTACATTATACACAGACAATATAGTACTCGATGATACCTCATCAGTAGTAAATGAGATCGTTGTACTTGGATTAAAGGGATTGGGATAATTTTGAGATAATGTAACTTGAGATCCAATAAGGTTATTCTCTGCACTTACATAAGAGATATAAAGTGTAACGGGAATGATAATCTCATCCTGCCCGGGATCATCATGATAGATAACAATTTCAGCATTATATTGATCTTCATCCAGGAATTCTGTATTGAAGGTTAAGATAATGTCATCTTCAACACCTGGTGCTAAAAGATTGAAATGATGATCCATTTCCAGCCAGTTTACATCACGTGAGCCTTCCTCTAAAACAGCAGAAAAGCCAAGATCATATCCACCAGTATTACCGATTGTAATTATTTCATCGAATGTTTCACCAGCAGTTAGGCTAACCTCAATATTTTCGGGTTCTACACAAATGATCGGAGGCTGCACACAAGCTCCGGAAAGGGGTATTTCAAAATCAGGAGTATCAGGATCGTTGCTTACAATAGTCAGAACTCCTTCGTATAAACCGGTAATAGAAGCATACTGAATAATCTCCAGGTTCACCATTTCCATTGGTTCTAATTCGATGATCGAAGGACCGTCGTAGCTATAAACTTCACCTTCTATAGTAATCTCAGTGATCTCTAGAATTTCAATACCAGTGTTAATGAGGTTAATCCACTCCGATTCCGGATAGCCAGCAAACTGCAAACCAAAATCTAGCTCTGTTTGCAAAGCAGAAATATTGGGAACCGGATTACCATTGAGAAAATCGAGATAGATACCCATAACATCTGCTTTTGTTGTATTTCCATCTACCATTGAACCAAAAAATGTAGAGGATGTAACAGCACGATATGCATCAGAATCAAAATATATCGTGCGAACCGCTTCATCTTGAGACATCAGAAAAGGAACGCCGTCGATAACATCTAATTCATCGATACCATAATCTGCATTGGAACCATACATATAGTTTAATGATAAACCTTCCATGGGAGTTCCTTGAGCTCCGTTCACACTCTCTATCAAAGTATATCCTTCGATAGAAGAAGAATGATTTGATAACCCGAGATACGGATATAAAAGGTCATTACTGCCTGTTCCTACATTTGCACCTTCAATATAAAGTGAGCCACCAGCATCCATAAAATCTATTAATTTTTGAGCATCTACCGAACCGACCGGTTCAGGCGGAGTCCAGCCTCAACCATCGCACCAGATACCTATAGTGGCAAAGATCATATCGTAAATAGATAGAACTTCCGGCAACTGCGTATCAACAGATGGAGTGATGCCGTTTTCATTTAAAGCATCAATAATTCCAAATTCCATGCCCACAAATGTCCAGGGATCTTCAGGATTCATTACAGTATAATCCAAATCGTTATCCCAGACAAATACGTTTTGGGAAAAGGCAATAGCTGCATTTAACAAGAACAAAAATAAAACTATTTTTTTTATCATTCAAAACCTCATTCATAATATATTAATCATTTATTTAATACATGCAATAAATGTACCAGTGAAACTAAATCGCTTGAGCAAATAAATAGCTTCCGAAGTTTCTTGGAACTTCGGAGGCTTAAATCAAATTCAAAATGGCTTTATTAGCCAGATCAGGAATATGGCATTATTTCATCAGAATCATTTTCTTAGTGTTTTGATAGTTTCCAGATTTCATTTTATAAAGATATACTCCACTGGAAACAGCTTTTCCTGCGTCATCAGTTCCTTTCCAGATCACGGAATGCTGGCCGGCTGGAAGTATATCATTCATTAATGTTTTTATTTTCTGTCCTTTCAGGTTATAAACATCAATTGTCACAAACGAGGACGTTTGTGCTACAGAAAAGTTGATCTCTGTTATTGGATTGAAAGGATTGGGTGAATTGCCTTCAAGCTTAGTAATTAAAAGAATAATATTTGCAGATGAAACAATTCCACCGACAGGGTCAGATAATTCTCCTTCCCAACCACCGCTGTAAGTAGCAGAAACTTGATACTCATAAGTTCCTAGTGGTACATTAATATCAATGTAAAATAAACTGGTGATATTGTCTGCCAATAATTCACCATTCCTATAAATATTATAACTATCAAGTGTACGGTTGATCATTTCGGGTGGATCCCAAGTCAGCATTATATTTGCTCCATTGGGAACCGCTACCAAATTTTGTGGAGCAGGAAGTGTAGTGGTTATAGTTTCAATATTTGAAGGTTCGGATTCACCAGCTGGATCATCGTAAGTAGCTGTTACATAATATTCATAATCTCCTGCATTCAGTGCTGTATCATTATAAAAAAGAATATTACCGTAGAGTGATTGAATTAATATTCCATCGCGATATACACCATACTCAACTACTTCGGAACCAGATGGTTCCGGTTCATCCCAAGTTAATGTAACATCATTAAAATTTATAACTTCTGAAACCAAATTCTGAGGAGGATTAAAAACTGGAGGAGAAGCGGTAGAAGAATATTGCCCATTATGCTGCATATTGCAACCATCCACGATCATATAGGCAAGGTCTTCATTCCAAACTTCGCCAGTTTCCCATAAATAACATTCTACTACCCATCCTATTATATCAGTAGCAGCTCCAATGATCTCTATTTCACCATCATTATCCACATCACCAAAAGCAGGTGTTATCTGCATTGTTGTAGAACTCCAAACAGTTCCACAGGTAATTGGCCAATCTGTACAATGTGTTCCATCATTATTGTAGCAGTCATAACCAAAGCCGAAATTGTTATCATCGATCATCAATTCTACGTTGTTATCTCCATCCAGATCGGCAATTCCAATCTGAGCATAAATAGCATTTGTAGGTCCTGCCGGAAATCCTTCAATGGCATTTCCAACTGCATTCCAGGCATAAATATGATCCATTGGCGTGCCAGATGAAACTTGATCTCCAATTACTACATCCATCGAACCATCCTGATCTACATCTCCGATCGCAACCGTTCCAAAAATCCATTGATCTGTTACTTGCGGCCATCCTTCTACAGAACTGGCATCATAGTTCACAACGAAAACTGCACCTGCTGCTTCAGAGCAGCCACCCCAGATAATTTCATCCAGACCATCATCATCCAGGTCAAATAAGATCGGTTGAGAATAAGAATATGTGTAGCCATTATTAGATAATGGGAATCCAGGCAACAGGTTTCCAGAAAGATCAAAAACATGAAGCATATTGTAACTTAATGCTACGATCTCCGGAATACCGTCTCCTGTTATATCACCTGCAGAAATTCCAGCTCCCGGAATATAATCTAATTCCTGTGGAAAACAAGGATAAACACTACCATCTCCATCATAAACATATACCCATCCCTGCGGATGATTTCTAATATTTACCAGAATTTCCATGTCTCCATCAGCATCCAGATCAAACAAACTAACATTGTTTGTACCGCCACCAGCTTGAACTACCGGGAATCCTTCACATGGAGTTCCATCTAATTCAAAAGCATAAAGTTCTCCAGAATTTGCATTAGTATTATTTCTACTTGTACAGACGATTTCAATATCGCCATCACCATCAATATCACCGGCAGCCGGGCTGCTCCAAATATAGAAATTCAATTGTTTAGGCCAACCAGGAACAACCGTTCCATCTAGATTCAAAGCTGTAACTTTTGTACCAACACCAAAAAGAATTTCAGCTTCGGAATCTTCATCCATATTAACATAAATTGCTCCATTATGACAATTTGATCCTGCATAACTCACAGGCCAGCCTTCAACTACTGTAGGAAGATCTCGTGAAATTGATGTTTGTTCAATCCAAGATGTATCGTCATCGCTCATAAGAACCCTTCCTTCCATATCGGGAACTACTCTCTTTTGTAGTTCAGCTGGTAATTCTGAGTAGTTTACAACTGTTGCTGAAAGGCTGAAAGAAATTAATAAACACAAAAATATCAATTTACGCATAATATTCCTCCAATAATATATTCTTTTACTTCACAGCATTTATTTATTTCAAACTATCACATGTCAAGCAGTTAATAAATCTATATATTGAAGATAATTCATAGAAATACGGATAAGGAAAAAACGCCCTGATGAGTTTCAGGGCGCAATTTAGAGTAAATATATTTGTTAATCTATTTCATTAAAATCATTTTTTTTGTCTGCTGATAATTGCCAGCTTGCATTTTATAGAAGTAAACACCGCTGGCTGTAGATTTGCTGCTATCGTCTTTTCCATTCCAAACTACATTATAATCTCCAGCCGTTTGTTCTTCATTTTTCAATGTTCTCACTTTCTGACCTTTCATATTATAAATTTCAATATTTACATTAGTTTCATTGCTAAGACTATAAGTAATAGTTGTTGAAGGATTAAAGGGATTCGGAAAGTTCCCGTTTAAAGAGGTAGCAACAGGAATGATTGAATTATCTGAGATCCCGGTTGGACTGGTATAATAAATATCATCGATATACCAGCCTTCACCTGTAACCAGACCAGCACTACCCAATACAAATCGTAATTGTGCCATCCCGCTATATTCGGAGAGATCTATTTCTACTTCTTCCCAATTAATATTACCGGCAAAAACCTCAGTTCCTTCTGCAAATGGAGAAGTGGGCATATTCAACATTACACAAGGATAACCTCCAACTGGCGTAACCTGTTCCCATTCTCCACCGTCAACAGAAATTTCGATCAATCCTCCATCCCAGGTCATACCATTATTATTAGCGCCAACTTCCATCCAATGATGGAATCTGACTGTAGAATTGGTTGCAAGTTCAACTTCCGGCATCACCAGCGCAGCATATACAAAATTTGAATAAGAAAGTTCATCCAATCCACCGCATTTCATGCTGTACATACCATCTTCGGTATGATTGCGATAACTGCTCAAATGCCATTCATCCAACCACTCGTCGCCAAGTACCATATGTTCCCAGCCACCTTCTCCAGCTTCAAAATTGTGAGCTATGAACCCGATGGGTAAATTAAATGTATTTTCATGAGTAAGTCCATTTTCATCCTGTACAAGAATATTGATTTCAGCAAAATATTCAATTGGGCTGCTTGGATCGATAGAAACAATAAATGGTTGTTCAATTATTCCAATTTCACCAGGATTTATCGAGCTGATATTTCCACTACCAGATAGAGTTACATTCGGATCTACAGTATATAACATAATAACAGAATTGTACGAATAACCTGAGCCAACATTAGCAATTGAGATCAGTATTTCACCTGTTTCACCAGGATCAAGAATTTCATCACTACCACTGGTTACATCAATCTCGAAGGAATCATATACAAGATCAGGGGCATGAACTAAAACCTCAAAGAAACTGTTCCACGTTTCTCCATCACAACTAACTTCGAGGCTGAATATAATTTCGGTATTATCTTCGATTCCAGCTAGAAATTCAACTTGAAAAGCATCTTCTACAAGTAAAGTACTGCTGGCTGGAATTGAGCCGCAGCTTAGTGTGTTATCCAAGATATTTACGCAATTAGAAGAAGTTGAGATAGTAGCTGCAACATCACTTCCAGTAGCACTAAGCCCAATATTAAGAAGTGTAATATCCATTTGAACTGTATCCAAGGATTGGATCGAGTTATCAATATGACCTGATATTTCGGTGCAGGTTAGTGCTTCGAAGATAACATATTGTCCAGGAGCTATAATATCAACATCCTGACTATAACGATAATAATTCTGTTTTGTTACCACAACTTTCATACTGTTATTAGGTGTTTGAACTGGAATATCGATCGAGATTGCTGAACCAGTTCCAATAGCTGTTCCAATAACTTCTCCTGCCACAGATAAGGCAATGAAAGATCCTTCATCCGCATTAACTTCAAAACTGGTAATCCCGCTTAGTAATTCGGTTGGATGAGTAACGGTAAGCTGCTGAGGTACTTCTGAGTAAACGTTCATAAAGGCACCACCATGATGATGAAAAAGGTTGTAAGTAACCTCTTTTGAATTGTTATTGTTGGGCCAGTTAGAATAGAACAGGAATAATTTTCCAGCAGAATTTGCGAATGCCGGTCGTATAAAATCGCAATCGGTTGGAGTTGTACCCATATCCGGCAAGAATTCCGGCCACATATAATCCATCATTCCCCACATAAAAGTGTCATTTACAAAAGAATAAGAAACCTCTGAAGCAGCGATCAAGCCTAGTGCTCCTTGTGGATGACGATGGAATTTTTCGGCAAAACACTCTCCATTAATATTATATTTTCCGGTAAGGCAATTTATCGAAAAAACAAAAACAGGAGTTTCATTATTAAGTCCTGACATTGAACCTGTACCATAGTTTGGCTCTCCCCAACCACTTTCACTTCCGTGATCTCGATGAACCAGCATAAAAGCACCACTATTAATTGCATTGTTCACCATTGTGGCATTACCTCCAGTCCAGCCACCCAGTTCAGCAGGTGTTTGTGGGATATATCCCAGTCCATTAGGTCCAAAATAATTTAGAATTGTAGGAGTATTGCTATATGTTGACCAAGGATCAACCTGAGGATTACCCTCATAAATCGCATTGATCCTGATCTGATCTTTACCAAGTTCATTGTTCCAAAATCCGCCAATAGCTTCTGAACAAATCTGGAACCAGCGTTCCGTTTGCCAACCTAGAGCAGTTATGGGATTATTATAAACATTTGCATCTTCGGGAGGTGTTCTTTCATAATCGAGCATTTTAGAAATCATAATATCGAGTTCACTCTCATCCCTGGCAGTTATCCTTGCCAACACAAGATCTTCGATTTCATTTCCCGTAACATCTGCATAGATATGATCGGAAACACAGTAGTTATCCCAGATTGGTGAGACAATTGTATTGCCAACAGTTCCATAATCGCCTATTAAAAGAACAGCAACAGGTGGAATATCCCATGTATTATAAGCATCGTTAATGTAGGATTCTATTGCGGTTACAGTGTTACCACCGATATCTGCTGTTGTAACGACACCAGTTCTAATACCTTGCTCATTTCTAAATATAGAAATGGAATCAGCCCATGCTAAGAAAACGGGATCATCTGGCGTAATAACGATATACTCATAATCATCCGTTCTATGTGAAGAAGTTTTATTAAGTTCATATTCAGGTAAAATATCATAATTCAGGATAGCACTTTGCAATATTGGTTCAAACCAGATGTTACGCAATCGGTCTTCTCCAAATTTATTGTTTCCACCGATAAATTGCACATCAATAACCATGTCTGTATAAACGATAAGCTGTTTAGAAACCGGATTGTATTGGAAGGGTTTAATTCCCAGAGAAATCACATCTACCCCTCTAATTGATGTAGGCTTAGAAGTAATTATTGGATTTTCAGGATATAAAGCATCTTGATTGTATATTGTATAATCTTTGTTATATTCCAGCGGTGCATCTTCTGTGTCTAATGGAATTCTTGGAGCTGGTGCAATATTCACATCATTATAGGTTACAGTATTAAAATCTATTAAACTTACATCAATATGAGAACCTTGTGGAATTGCAATAAATCTACTCTCTCCAGGTAGATCTGGAGTACCTTCATCTGCCGGAAGCAACTGACCAGGTAATATTAATTTTGTAAATAATTCTTCATTGATCTCTTTATCCTCAAAAATTAGTTTATTAATGGAATAAACGATTTCTACATATGATTGATCACTATTATTCAAAGAGAACCCTTGGGTTCCAAGAGAGCTACTGTATTTGATTTCTCCTTGTGGTGCAGCACAAAACAATATTGCACCCAAAGCAAGAATGCTAACTACGAATAAGATCTTCTTCATTTTTTTCTCCTTCTATTTAAAGTCTCTAATGCAATTTATCGACCTAAAATTATTATTTTTTTACATTCATTCAATACGAATATTTAACGTATTATAAAATAAGGCAAATACAAAGATTTCCTTAATAGAGTTAATTGTCTTGTAGAGAACTATGTTAGCCAGTGATTTGCGAATTCAAAAACCAATTCGCAATTAATTTAGAAATTTAATTTAATAATAACCAAATTTTATTGACATAAAATAAATAGTAATAAAATTCAAATTAAATTCAATTCCATGAGGAGCATTATGAGAAAGAAGAAAATTTTAATTGTAGAAGATGAACTTATAATTGCACAATTCATTCAAAAAATTCTGATTAAAGATAAATATGAAGTATGTGCTATTGTTTCATCTGGAGAAGAAGCAATCAGAACTGTCGAAAAAATCATGCCAGATCTTGTGTTAATGGATATTGTATTATCCGGTAAATTATCTGGAGTAGAAGCTGCTACGCAAATAAATAGTGATTTTGGAGTTCCAATTATCTTTCTTACTGCTTATGCAGACGAGAAAACATTGGAAGGGGCCATATCTGCAGATCCTTATGGATATTTAGTAAAACCGGTTAGAGAAAAAGATATTCGTGCTGCTGTAAAAATGGTATTTCATATGATCCAGAGAGAAAAAGGATAAGCTCTCACTCAATTGAATTCAATTAATTTTGGATAAAGTATTCTTAATATTTTCTATTAACAATCTGTTATCAAATGGCTTTGTAAAATAATCATTTGCTCCTAATTCTCTAACTTTTCTTTCGATGTATTTATCGCCATAAGCTGTTATGATGAATACTATTACATCTTTATCAATTTCTTTCATTTTCTTATAAACACTAATGCCATCTATTCCTGGTAATCTAAGATCCAGCAGCACTAATTGAGGTTTTACCCGTTCAAATATTTTGAGAGCCGATTTTTCTTCATATGCCTGGTGAATTAAAAATCCTTCGTCAGCTAAT
>QMNP01000045.1 GCA_003647825.1 Candidatus Cloacimonadota bacterium | reverse complement strand
GCTTCCTCATAAAGCTCGATCCATTGCGGTTTTTTCTTACTTTTCCTATTCTCGTACGATGCTATGATCTCATAGATCTTCGTTGGCTGCGTTCTTCCCTTTACCCTTAAAGAATCTAATTCACGGCAAAGAAATTCAGTTTTAACATGTTCGTAGGTATATTCACTGATAATAATATTTGTTTCGTAAATCTTGTTCACACCTTCCAATCGGGCAGCCAGGTTCACAGTATCTCCGATAGCTGTATAATCCATCCGCCTGTCACTACCAATATTACCTGCAATCAGCTTACCGGAATTTATACCTGTACGTGTTTTTAAGTGAAGCTGTTCTACCATAGTCAGGTTTTTCTTTTTCTTTAATTCTCTGCGATATTGGTGATGAGCTTCCGCTGCTTTGCAAGCCAGTAAAGCATGATCTGGACGAGGAATTGGAGCACCAAATAAAGCCATGATACCGTCACCGGTATATTTATCCAGCAGACCGGAATTATTAAAAACGATCTCGACCAGAGTTTCAAAATACTTGTTGAGATCTTCCACAAGCTCGGTAGGAGATTTGTTCTCTGAAATCGTGGTAAAATTATAAATGTCTGTATACAAAACAGTTGCGTCTATCTCAGCTCCACCCAATTTAATTTGATCAGGATTTTCTTCTAATTGCAGAATGATCTCTTCGTTGATGTATCTACTGAACATTTTACGAATTTCACGACGCGATTTTCCTTCCAGCAAGTAGCTTACTGTGTTTACCAGCAGGTAAGAAAATATGAACCCACTTAAAGGCAGCACAGTATTTAAAATTATCCTGTAATATTTCCAGAGCAGCCAACTCGTAAGAATCGATATTATCACCATAAAAAAGACTAGAAGATTAGCTTTTTTGGCAGGTAAATTTGTAACGAAATACATAACAAAGAAAATCACGATCAGCGTTAATATCAAATTTAACCAGGCAGGTAAAATGTTTATATAATCTTCATTTATAAAATTGCTGAGCGTAGTAGCCCAGATTTCCATACCCGGCATAATTTTAGTGTAAGGATTAGTCTTTAAATCCAATAGTCCAGCTGCAGTTGCACCAATAATGATATGTTTATCTTTAAAAACGCTGGGAGAAATAATTGGTTCATTTCCATTCAACATAGCAGAGGCACTTACAATTACAGCCCTGAACGGATAAGTGGCAAAAGGTTGACGATCGGCAGTTCGTCCATACCAGTTTATCAAATATTTGCCATATTTGTTAAATGGAATTTCGCGATTTCCAACCTGCAATCTGTTTTTGATTATTTTAATATTCTTATCAATTGTTTCCTGATGAAGTATAACCTGCAAAGGCATTTGTGGAAGAATTATGTCATTTAGTTTTGAAAGTAAATTGATTCTTCTGATCACACCATCACTATCGGGAGAAGCATTGATCACGCCAATAGCTTTGTTTGCTTTTAACAGAGTATCTATTGGTGCTCTTATTCCTTTGAAAATATGCGAATACGGATATTCTCCTGAGACATCACAAGAAGATATTGCGATTTCATTATGAACAAAGGTAGTATCAATGAGAAGTTGACTTCCCAAGAATGTATTACTGTTTCGCTTTAAAGCTTCTGCAAAAGCTGCATCGGTTTCCCAGGCATAGGTCTCTTCTCTATCGATATCAGGTTCATAAAACTGCATATCAAAGATTACCGATCTGACACCAGCATTTGTAAAATAGTCCATTGCAAACCCATAAAAGGAACGCGGCCAGGGCCAGGAAATCCCATTTTCATTAAAGAAATCCAGGCTGTAATCATCGATTGCTATTAGGACAATATTTGTGTCTGCTTTGGCAGGAGTTGGATCTAGTCGAAAAAAGTTATCAAGCAGTTTCAGCTGTGTTTCCTGCATAAAGGGAGTGGAACAAAATGCATATACAAGCAAGGTAAGAACTACTGCTGTGAACAGTAGAAAATTCCACTTTTTAATTAGTTTATTTATATCCGTTTTCTTGTTTATCATATAATAAAACCCGACCTGAGATCAGGCCGGGTAAAATTGATTAAAAATAAAATATCCCTGAAAAAATGAAATTCATATACGAGTTTTTCTGAATACCAGATGATCCTCTATCGTTTTCGTTGGCAATCATAGTATAAGCTGTTTCCAAAGAAAATCTTTCAAAGATCAGACCTGTTCCAAAAGAAATACCGGTTCCATTTATAGGATCACCATTGATATCGGACATTAGTGTTGGAACGGACTGATAACCCGTTCTTAAGGGAATGACCGCTAAATCAGTAACAAATAGATATTCTACTCCTACTCGGAATTGATTCAGATCTTTCTCATGAGAATTAATATTACTCTTCCCATAAGCTCTTGTTTCATAATCAAAAGCAAGGGTCAGGTTATCACCGATTCGATATGAAGTTCCAAAACCGAGCATCATAGGCATTTCATTTTTAACTTTGCCATCTGTTTCATATTCATTGTAGAAATAATCACCCAGCTCCCAAACAGTCTCCTCGGTAATTAAACCTTCTTCTTCCGCTTCAAGATCAAAGGCAGTTCGGTATGTTACTCCCAATTTCAAAGGAATTGGTGAATCTAAATTATTCAGATCAACCATACCTCCAAACATCATGTTAAATCCAGAAAACGTCTGCTCATATTCATAAGTTTCTTCATAATTATACCATTCATCCCACACATAACTATAATCAAATACTTCATAATTGTAGTCATGATCGAGTTTACCGAACCAAAGATTTGTAGAAAGGCCAGCAGAGAAAAACGGTAGAATTCTATAAGCTAATCCCAAAGTAAATGTATCTGCTCCACCAACATCTTTTTGGGTCTCAGAACTGGTTTTAAAATCTGTATAGAGATCTATTGGACGTTGATATGCTAAAGCAGTAACCAATTTCCCATTCATAAATGGAAAAGCCACACTGGCAAATTCAAGTATGAAGTTAGATTTGTCATTATCCCAGTTATTAAGTTCAGATTTCGTGTAGTTGTATTTAGAAACAGCTGAAGCTTCTGCCCGATACAACTGAGTTAGTCCGGCAGGGTTCCAAACAACTGCTGTTGCATCATCTGCAACTCCAATAAATGCGCCGCCAATTCCACTAGCCCTGGCACCCGCACCTGTTATGTTCCATCTGGCAAAAAGACTGCAAACAACCACCAACATTATTACGACAAATAGCAACTTCTTCAAAACTCCTCCTATTTTAATTTATTTTAAGGCTTCTGCATAATACAAACTTTGTCTTTGCGAAGCATCTATCAGAGAGTTTCTGCTGAAGCAATCTATATTGCTAATAGATCACTATTTATAGAGATTGCTTCGTAAGCAACAGCGAGAAGCAAACTCGCAAAGACACACTTTTTTTCTTTTCTCACAAAAACACTCTATTATGCAGAACTCATAATTTATTTTGCAAAACATCAATAAAATCATCAACAAATTCTTCTGCTGCTTTTTCAAAGGCTTTCAAACCAGCTTTTTTGTAATCTAAGCCCTGGCCTGATATATTATTAAACACATTCTGATAGATCTCTTCTCCACTATTCATATCAGTAACACTTACGGTCAAATCGACAAAGGAAGAGTACATTCCATAAAGCTCTGAACCTTCTCGAGAACGGGCTTTCAGGCCAATATGAAAATCTGCATTGCTGATATCATCCGTAAAACTATAACCTTTTGATGAAAGAGCTTCTTTAAGCTTTGGTTCTACTTGATTTACTTCCATTATTTTACCAAGATTAGTTTCTTCTGAATCAATACAAAAAGACAAACCTGCCACCGAAAGAATAAATTTGGTTTCAGGAATGGGAAAGCTTTGCAGCATATTCCGGTAAATAAATGAACTATCGTCCTGGTTGATAAGTTTTTGAATATCCAGTTTAGCTACAACAAACTGCATTTTGTCATTTGATTTCAGCATAGCTATTCTAGAGGAAGCAATCCCATTCATATTTGTAGAAACCTGGTTCTGGATATCTCCTTCTCCTCGTGTAAAACTAAATGCGATCGGAAGATTTGAAATTGGAATCTCGGAATCATAAATTTTAGCTTCAACTTTTAATGGTGTTTTAACTGCTGAATTACGTTTCGCACTGATCATAGAATTTACAGCCTGCAAGTTTATATTGGAAAGCAGATTCTGCAGTGAACTATTGATTTCATTACTGAGATAGATAGATTTGCCATTGTAATCTGCTATCAATGGTTCTCCAATGAATTTATCCAAAGGTTTTAATGCCTGCAGATAAAAGGTGAGGGCTTTATCGTATTCATTATTGCTCTCGCTGTTTTTGGCCTTGCTAAAAAGATCCAGCGACAGATCTGTTGCATTGGCAATCTTCTGCTGTTTCTGCAGGGCATATTTTTCTTTCGAAAGTCTGTAATAAATGTAGTATTGTTTTTTGTCCTGCCATTCATCGACAACTTCAAATCCTTCCAGCTCTGCCTGGGTAGTGGAAGTTATTTTAGAACGTAACTCCTCTTCCAGCAGACCAGATTTCTCCACCATATCACTCACTATCTCACCAGAGATATTCACAGTTATCTCAGAAGCCAGATTCTTTAAAGCTTCATTTTTTGCTTTTTCAATATGATCGTTGCTGCCTTTTACTTTGGAAGAATATCCAATTCCAATGTAATAATTATTATCTAAAGGGCGATTATTCACCCAACTGGGAGTTTTGGCAATAAGGCTTGAAAGACACATAATAAAAATTAGAATTAATAATTTTTTCATAATATCCCTGTATTTTATTTGATTTATATAACTCTAAAAATAATAGATAAATGACAACGTCAGCGTGCTGTTTTCTTTTGAATAAACGAATCCATCAGAATCCTGTCTGTTTATTTCAAACATAGATTTCTTAACTGCCAGGTCTAACGAATATCTGTCTGTAATTAAACCAGTTCCCAATGAAATTGCATTTCCCACAACCTGTTCATCATCTTGATCTGTAAAAAGGGTCGGATTGGTTTGGGCTCCTACTCTAATTGGAATAACTGCAAAATCCCACAATTCCGTCAGAAGATATTCCCCACCGAAACGAAGTTGATTCAGATCTTGATTCTCCAGTTCTTCTTCGTTCCCAGTAAGTTCTTCATAGTTTTCTTTGAGTTCTGTTTCTCCAAATTTTCGTGACTCCATATCCAAAGCTAATGTTAAGTTGTCACCAATGCGATAAGCAGCTCCTATTCCAAGCATTAAAGGCATTTCCAGGGATTGAGAACTTGTTTCTTCTTCGGGATAATATTCTGTTATTGTGCCATTATCATCCGTATATTCTTCCAAACTGAAAGATTCTTCGACATCTAACGAAAATGGCGTTTTTACGCAGAATCCTATTTTTAATGGTATGGGGTTACTAAGGTAATTGAAATCCAACATCGTCCCAATTACAAAGTTAAACCCGGAAAAAGTCCAGGTTGATTCGTCATAATACTGCCAGTAATAAGTTGATGAACCATCGATTTCATCAACCTCATCATTAGTTTCCCGATAAGCTTCTCCAACCCAGAGATTAGCTGCAAAACCTGCTGAAAAGATTGAAGCCAGCCTATGAGCTATACTTATTGAAATTGTGCTGGCTCCGCCTTCCGAAAATGTCTCATAAAAATAGTTATAATAATCATTACCATCTTCTTCTTTATATTCTTCGTGATAATACGAATAAAGATCTAACTGCCTTTGTATAGCTAATGCTGTTACAAATTGTTTTCCTGATATTTCTAAAGGATAGACACCACTGACAAAATTAAGAATACCGTGATTATCATCATAAGTCTCTGAACCATAAGCAAACTTCGCTTCATAAGATTCTGCCAAACCTCTGCCTGCGATAGAAACTTCCGGTTTTTCCAGTTGAGAAAGACCAGCTGGATTCCAGGAAAGAGCTGTTGCATCATCGGCAACACCTATGAATGCCCCTCCCATTCCTTCTGCTCTGGCACCAACACCGGTAAGATTCCAATCTGGTCCCAGATTTATATCAAGCTGCGCATAGATAGTTGCAACCGAAATAATAAAAATTACTACAAACAATTTTAGTCTCATAATATCTCCCCTTTTTAGTCCTAAGTGAAATCCAGGTTCTGAAAAAAGAATCTTATCTGGAATTACAAAGATTTACTTCACAACAACTTTATCTTCAATTTCAATATTACTGATCTTGCCGATCGGTTTGGCGATGGACATTTTCTCCTGAACCTGAACTACAACAAGTTCTCCTAATGGAGTAACATTTTTCCCAAGTACTTCCCCTGTAGTTGGATGATAATATTTCTTACCCTCTTTGTAAGCTACGCATTTGGTACCTTTTCGTACGCCAACGTTACTGCCGATACTAAGAATTATCTGGTTTTCTTCTACTGCCATTACAATACCTTCAACTAAGGGAAGATCGTTATAAATATCAACAGCAACCTGTTCTACTAGTTTTTCGATTGTTTCTATATTTGTATTACCGGAATCAGCTTCTTTGGCAACGATCAATTCACTGGTTTCTGTATCGATTCCTCTAGCACTTACTTTTGCAAAACCGATCTCAAGATTTATTCTGCCCAAAATGATAACATCAGCTCCAGCAAGTTTACCTACTTTCACAGCAGTTTCCTCATCCACAAAACCTGTCATTCCCAGCTTCTGTTCTTCCATGATCTTGTCCAATGCACTTCGTTCGATCACGCGAAAACGGCGTAGATTTACTAATTGAGTAACCAGTTTTTCTGTAACAGATTCAGTAAGGTCTGCACCCTTATCATTGCTGTTGAATTTAAGAACAGCTATCGAAAGTCTGGAACCAACTTGAGTTACTTTAGACGGATCATAAGTTAGAGCTCCAACAGGAAGTTCGGCTATATTGCTCTTCTTCTCTTTCTCTTGCCTGGCTTTTTCTTTTTCCTTTTCCAGCTGTTTTTGCCTTTCAGCAATTTCCAGTTCCAGTTTAGCCAGTCTTTCTGCTTGCTCTTCGCGTTCTTTATTTAACCTTTGCTGCTCTTTTATGGCTTTCTCTTTTTGCTCAATTTTCACTAATTCAGCTTCTTTTTGTCTTTGCTCTTCCAATAACTTCTGCTCTTGTTCCAATTCCTTTTGTTTACGAATGAGTTCTTCTTCCTGCCGTCTCTGTTCATCCAGTTCATTCTGTCTGCGGGCAAGTTCTTCCTGTTCCTGTTTCTGCTTCTCTTTTTCTGCTGTATCATCTTTCAGATCGATTGTTTGGCCACCATAGCTTAACTTTTCAATATATTCCGCTGCTCGTTTCGATTTTTTAAAAGCGTAGGAAAGTTGAAGTTCGCCCATGGCATTATCAAATTCCTGCAGATTGTAATAACAGATTCCCAATTCACGATGTGGGAAGTATTTAATAAATCTGGTTCCATAAGTTCTTTTTTTCTTGGCATCATCAAATTCCAGAGAAATTGCACTTTTGAATTCAGCTATTGCTCTTTCCCATTGCCCCTTTTTCATGTATTCTAATCCATCATCATAATATACATAGAACTTTTCGACTGCTGACAGGCGTGGAAATATTATTGAAAAAATTATTAAAAATATTAGAGTTTTAATTCTCATGCAATACCTTCCCCTTAATATACTGAAATATACTGTTTGAACAGATGAAAAATAAAATATTATAAGTCAATAAATAAATTATTTCTCTTTCATTTATGGCAAATATCTTATAAACTATTTGACTATATAAATGAATAAACAACTTTAAGCTCAGTAAATTTGGAAGGGGTATTTCATGAAAGCATTGCTGATATATAATCCGTTTGCCGGACACGGTAGAGCGAAGAAAATCTTACCTCAAGTTGAAGAGTATTTAATTAAAAATGCAATCGAATTTGATCTTCAGCTTACCGATTATCCGGAACATGGAATAGAAATTGTTAAAAATGTTAATTTCAGCAAATATGATGGATTAATTGCAGCAGGTGGTGATGGAACACTTTTCGAAGTTATCAACGGTTATTATCAGAATGAATCACAAAAAAGAATTCCGATTGGCGTATTACCTGTAGGAACCGGCAATGCCTTTGCACGCGACCTGGAAATGCATTACCACAACTGGCAGGAAGCGATTGAAATTATTGCTAAGAATAAACCCAGAAAAGTTGACGTGGGGAAATTTGTTACCCACGGTCAAACCTACTATTTTTTAAATATATTAGGTATGGGATTTGTAGCTGATGTAACTGCCACGGCAAAAAAGCTGAAATCACTGGGAAATATTTCTTATTCTCTTGGAGTTTTGTACAGAATGTTAGCTTTGAAAGCATTTAAACTCACAATTGATATTGATGGAAAGATATTTAAGAGAGATAATATTTTTGTTGAGATATCTAATACTACTTACACTTCAAATTTTTATATGGCTCCAAATGCAAAGATAGATGACGGCTTGTTAGATATTACGCTCCTTGGTAAATTAAGCAGGATTGGATTGCTGAAAGCTTTCCCTAAAGTTTTTACTGGTGAACACGTACATTTAAAAGAGGTTGAAACGTTCACAGCAAAGAAAATACGAATTGAAGCTGCTCCACCAAAAGTTTTAACTCCGGATGGTGAGCTGCTGGGACTAACTCCAATCGAAGTTGAATGTTTGCATCAAGACGTGGAAGTATTCTGGAAATAATCTCGATGAGAAGTTTACGCTCAATTGTATTGTGGACTATTGGAGTGGTCTATTTCAGTTTATTCTGCATTACTGCTATAATTCTTTCTTACCTTTTACCATTAAAAAAAATCGATGGTTTTATTCAGTTTCTATTGAGAGGTTTATTCAAAGCCATGTTCATTAAAGTGGAAGTGATCGGAGCTGATAAGATTGATAAAAACAAGACTTACCTTTTGATGGCAAATCATGTAAGTTTGTTCGATGTTCCCCTGTTAAAAGGCTTTATCCCATTATATTTTCTTGGAGTGGAAGCGCATCACCAGTTCAATTGGCCTCTTTATGGAATGATGATTAAAAGATTGGGGACTATTCCGATAGAACGCGATAACGTTTATGCCTCAATTCGCAGTATTAAAAAAGCTCTAAAAGCTCTAAATTCAGGAACCTCGATAGCTATTTTACCGGAAGGCCATAGAACTTTAACCGGAAAAATGCAGCCTTTTAAGAAATTACCATTTCATTTAGCCAAGAAAGCTGGAGTCGATATAATTCCAATTGGATTATCCGGTTTATTCGATTTAAAGAAAAAAGGATCCTGGCATATCACACCTACAAAAATTACACTTAACTTTGGTGAAGCTGTAAGAGCCGAGGATATTAAGACATTAACTATAGAAGATTTACGAAACAAATTATTTCATAGTATCAAAGAACTCATAGTTGAATCATAATATTTATATTCTTATTAAT
>QMNP01000044.1 GCA_003647825.1 Candidatus Cloacimonadota bacterium | reverse complement strand
TGGCAATGGATATGTTTAAATTGAAAAAAGAAGATCTGGTAGATGAAGTTGAGGCTGTTCTCACAGTCGGACAATTCTATGAAAAATCTGCAGGTGCATCTATAATTTTTACTTAATCCGTATTAAAATTGGAATTATAAGAATGAAAAAATTCAAATTGCGTCGAGGTTATGATATCAAGCTGCCGGGAGAAACGGTTAGAACGATCGAACCTTTCACTTTACCAAACAGGATTGCTTTCAAACCTACTGATTTTATTGGCATGAAGCCAAGGCTGCTGATTGAACCTGGTGATAAAGTGAAAATCGGAACACCTTTGGCATGTGATAAAAATAACGAAAAAATCAAGATAGTTTCGCATGTTAATGGTGAAGTTACAGAAATTGTGCGGGGAGATCGAAGAGTTATTCAAATGATCGTGATAAACGTAGATACTGATCAACACGAGAAGGAACCTGAATTTGCAATTAACGATTTGAATAAGAATTCGATCATCGATACGCTTCTGGAGTCTGGTTTATTTTTTAACTTCGTTCAAAGACCTTTCAACAAGATGGCCAATCCTGCTGATACTCCTCGAGATATATTTATCTCAGCGATGGATACTGCGCCTTTGGCAGCTGAATCTTCTCTGATCTTACAGGGAAATGAGAGTTCTTTCCAAAAAGGTTTGGATGTACTTTCTCATCTTACATCTGGAAAAGTAAGATTATCATTTAAACCGGAAGAGACTGCCTTTTCTGAATTCAAGAATTGTGAGTTATATAATTTCTCCGGCCCTCATCCAACTGGTAATGTTGGAGTTCATATCCATCATATTGCACCGATCAGGAATGCGCATGATATCGTCTGGACTTGTTCAGTTCAAAGTGTAATTCATATTGGCAGATTGTATGAAACCGGTATATTAAATCAGGAAATACTGGTAAAAGTTGCCGGCAGCGCAGTGGATAGAAGATATTATCACCGTACTGTTGTAGGAGCTCAAGTCTCTCATTTAGTGAAAGATTTAAATGAAAACTCCAGAATCATTTCCGGCAATGTGCTTACAGGAAAGCAAATTGAATCTGATGGTTTTGTAGGTTATCACGATAATCTTGTTACAGTGATTCCGGAAACTACAGAACCCGAATTTCTGGGTTGGCTGAATCCTGGTTTTGCAAAACCCAGCTGGTGGAAAACATTTGCTTCTGCTCTATTATTTCCCAATAAAGTCAGAACGGTCGATACAAACATGGCTGGAGGACATCGAGCACTTGTCATAAACGACATCTATGAAGAAGTTGTCCCCATGTCTATTTTGCCGTCTCATCTCATCAAAAGCATTTTAGTAGAAGATATTGAGGAGATGGAAGCTCTGGGAATCTATGAAATCGCTGAAGAAGATCTGGCTTTATGTGAATACATCTGCCCTTCCAAAACTGAATTTCAGCAAATCATCCGACAGGGTTTGGATCTGATCGAAAAGGAAGGTTAATATAGATGAAATCATTATATAATTTTATTCAGAAATTTAGCTCTCTATTTGGAAAAGGCGGTAAACTGGAAAGTTTATATCCGATTTACGAAATGGGGGAAGGATTCCTTTTCGTTCTTCCTCAAAAAACAAAAACAGGTGCGCATATCCGGGATTCCATCGATATGAAGAGATTTATGATAACAGCTTATATTGCTATGGTTCCTGCTTTTTTCTTCGGAATCTTCAATGCAGGTTATCAGCATTTTCTTTCATTGGGGCAGTCAGCTACTATTCTTACAATCCTGTTGAAAGGATTGTTGATCGTTTTGCCAATATACCTCATCGTGCTGGTTGTTGGTGGAGTCTGGGAAGTTCTTTTTGCTGTTCTTAGAAAACATGAGATCAATGAAGGATTTTTAATAAGCAGCTTTCTTATTCCCCTCATTGTTCCCCCCACTATTCCATTTTGGCAATTGATCGCCGCTACCACATTTGGCATAGTGATCGGAAAGGAGATTTTCGGTGGTGTGGGAATGAATATTTTTAATCCGGCTTTAGTAGCAAGGGCATTTCTATTCTTCTCATTCCCCAGATCGATATCAGGTAATTCTGTTTGGACTGTTTTCGGAGAGAAAACGATCGATACCTATACTGCTGCAACTCCTTTGGCTGTTGTGTCAGATACGGTTACAAATTCGGGTGGTATCATTCAAATTCTGGCGGATAAAGGATATACATGGTTCAACATGTTCCTGGGAACAATTCCCGGCAGTATTGGAGAAACATCTACTTTGGCAATATTATTAGGACTGCTTTTATTACTTATAACCAAAACGGCCAGTTGGCGGATCGTAATCTCAGTTATCGCCGGTGGATTTGCCATGACTACCATTTTAAACTTGATTGCCCCTGATTCCAGCCATATTTTTGCTCTACCGTTCCATTATCATTTTGTGATGGGAGGTTTTGCCTTTGGAACAGCTTTCATGGCAACAGATCCTGTTTCATCTTCATCCACACGACAAGGAAAATATTTCTATGGTTTTCTGATAGGAGCTGTTGCAATCTTGGTACGAACAGTAAATCCAGCCTATCCAGAAGGAATGATGCTGGCAATTCTACTGATGAATACTTTTGCTCCACTTATCGATCATTTTGTAGTGCAGAAAAACAAGAAGAGGAGGTTGAAGTATGCGTCGCAGTAACCTTTACACATTTGTTTTCATCACAATAGTCACGATTATCTGTGCAGGGCTTCTCTCTTCAGCTGCTTATTATTTGAAAGATAAACAGCAGACCAATGTTGAAGTTGATATGAAGAAGAATATTTTGAAAGCAGTAAAATTGCTGGAAAGTAATAAAATTTCCCAGCAGGAAATCCTGAGTTCATATAATCAAAATATAGAAAGCTATGCTGTTAATTATCTCGGTGAGATCATTGAATTACCAGAAGGAATTTCAGTAGAAGATATCGATCCTGAAAAAGAAGAAATAAAACCAGAATCTGAAAGAATGTATCCGGTTTATGTGAAAAAATCTGGAATGGATGTAGATGCTTATTGCATTCCAATAATTGGTAAAGGTTTGTGGAGTACAATGTATGGCTACCTGGCTCTGGAATCTGACCTGAATACTATTTTAGGGATAACATTTTACAAACAGGGAGAAACACCCGGATTAGGTTCGGAAGTAGAATCGAAAAAATTTCAAGATAAATTTATCGGTAAGAAGATCTGGGACGAAAATAATAACCTGATATCGATAAATATCCTGAAAATTGAACCTTCATCAGATTCACCGGATCTCATTCATGAAGTAGCAGGAATTTCTGGTGCTACCAAAACTAGTGAAGGTGTGATGAATCTGCTTTTAAAAGATCTTAATAAATATGAGAATTACTTTAGAAGACTGCGAGAATCTTCATCGAAAAAGGAGATAACAAGCAATGTCTAATAAAAAAACTTTTTTTGAACCTTTTGTTCATAACAACCCAGTAACAGTGCAGATCCTGGGTATATGTTCCACTTTGGCTGTTACTACTCAACTAAAACCTTCTCTGGTAATGGGAATAGCTGTTACGGTTATTATTGTGTTTTCCAATTTGATAATCTCGCTAATTCGTAATATGATACCCAAAAAGATCAGGATAATTGTAGAAATGATCATCATTGCCACTATGGTTATTCTGGTAGATCAGATCTTGCGAGCCTATCTCTTTGATGTATCCAAACAGCTCTCAGTTTTTGTGGGACTTATCATTACGAATTGTATTGTATTGGGAAGATTGGAAGGTTTTGCTCTGATCAATAAAGCTGTACCTTCGATCTTAGATGGTTTAGGGAATGGAATAGGCTATTCACTTATATTGGTTGCAGTTGGAGCGTTTCGTGAGATTTTTGGTTCAGGAACATTGCTGGGATTTTCAGTGATTCCCCAATCACTATATAACGCTGGTTATGAAAACAATGGCCTTTTAGTTTTAGCACCGGGAGCATTCTTTCTGCTGGGATTGATAGTCTGGTTCCAGCGTGCCATTACAAAACAGTACGAGGAAGAATGATGAACTTGGAACATACAATCAATTCTCTAGTTACTAAGCCCCAGCTTAGTTACCAAAACACATTCCCACGCTGGTGCTTGGGAACGAAATGTTTTAGTTCTTAGTATAAGGATATATTATGTTAGAGATGTTTAGTTTAGGTATAAAATCTGTTTTCGTAGAAAATATTCTACTGGCTTATTTTTTGGGAATGTGCTCATTTCTGGCAGTTTCCAAAAAAGTTACTACTGCAATTGGATTAGGCTTTGCAGTAGTATTTGTAATGGCAATTACTACTCCAGTTAACTGGCTGGTTCATGAGTATTTATTGAAGGCTGGAGCACTAAGCTGGCTTAGCCCGAAATTCGTTGAAGTTGATCTTAGCTTCTTAAACTACATTGCTTTTATCGCTGTTATTGCAGCGATGGTGCAAATTGCTGAAATGGCAATCGAGAAGATTTCAATGAAACTTTATACAGCATTGGGTATTTTTCTGCCGCTTATTACGGTGAACTGCGCCATTCTTGGAGTGTCTTTGTTCATGATCGAAAGGAAATACACTCTGGGGCAATCCACAGTTTTCGGAGTTTCATCAGGTATTGGCTGGATGCTGGCGATAATGGCCATGGCTGCAATCAGAGAGAAATTGAAATATTCAAATATTCCAAAACCATTACGAGGACTTGGAATAACAATGCTGCTGACCGGTCTGATCGCCATGGCCTTCATGACGTTTTCCGGCATTAATATTTAAAGAGGAACACAATGTTAACAATATTTATAGGTATTATTGTATTTGCAATTTTCATTGCAATATTGAGTTTTGCCTTCATTCTGAAAACCAAAAAAAATAATAATAATTCCTGCAGCGGAGCTTGTTCTGCCTGCAAAAATCACTAACGGAGAATCAATGATAATCATAATCAGCGGAATTACAATGATAGTAACGATTATTATATTGCTCACTCTTACTATAGTCATTTCTGAAAAATTCCTGGTTAAACACGGTATTGTGAAACTAACCATAAATAATGATAAAGAAAATGCCAAAGAAATAGAAACTGGTGGAACTTTGCTGAATGCTCTGGTGGAAAATGATATTCTCATTCCATCTGCCTGTGGTGGAGGAGGAACCTGCGGATACTGTAAATGTCAAATTGAGTCTGGTGGTGGTGATCTGCTGCCTACAGAAGAGACGTTTATTAATCGTAAAAAAGCGAAAGAAAATTGGCGTTTGGCCTGTCAGGTAAAAGTTCGTGATGATATGGAAATTAAAGTTCCAGAAGAAGTTTTTTCCACCAGAAAGTGGGAATGCGAAGTAGTATCTAACGAAAATGTAGCAACCTTTATCAAAGAATTTGTAGTCAAACTTCCAGAAGGTGAAACTCTTGATTTCAAATCGGGAGGTTATGTTCAAATAGAAGTTCCTCATTATCATATTAAATTTGATGAAGATTTTGATATTCCTGAAGAATACAAAGAAGATTGGGAAAGGATAAATGCTCTCGACCTGGAGAATCGAAATACAGAAAATATAACAAGAGCCTATTCGATGGCAAATCATCCTGAGGAAGGGAATATAGTTATGTTGAATGTGAGAATTGCCACACCTCCCTGGGATCATAAAAAAAATATTCTGCAGAAGGTCCCATCAGGAATTTCTTCCTCTTATATTTTCAGTAAAAAACCGGGAGATAAAGTAACAATTTCCGGTCCCTATGGTGAGTTCTTCATAAACGAATCTGATGCAGAAATGATGTATATCGGAGGTGGGGCAGGAATGGCGCCGATGCGATCACATATTATGCATTTGTTTTATACAATGAAAACAGATAGAAAAGTTAGTTTCTGGTATGGAGCCAGATCTAAGAAAGAGATATTCTACGAAGAAGATTTTAGAAAGATAGAAAAAGAATTTCCCAATTTCTCCTTTCACATTGCGCTTTCCGAAGCAAAACCGGAAGATAACTGGGATGGCATGACCGGCTTCATTCACGAAGCAATTCTGGAACATTATCTAAAAGATCATGTAGAACCCGAGGATATCGAATATTATCTTTGTGGCCCACCAGAAATGCTGAAAGCCGTAAATAAGATGCTCTATGATCTTGGCGTTGATGAAGATATGATCAGATTCGACGAATTTTAAAGAAATAAATGAGGATAAAATGAATAAAATAAAATTATGGATCAAAGCTTCAAGAGCCCCATTTCTCACAGCTTCACTGATTTCAGTAATTCTTGGAGCAGTAATGGCCTGGAATCTGACTGGAGAAATTCATTGGCTGAAACTGATATTAACGGCCTTTGGAGTAATTTTTGTACATTCAGGTACAAACTTGGTTAATGATTATTTCGATCATAAATCTAACCTGGATGAAATTAATGAAAACCATAATATGTTCAGCGGTGGATCACGTGTGATACAGGAAAAAGAATTGAGCCCGAAAGCAATGCTGACAGCTGGTCTGCTCTGCTTTGCAGCTACTGCTATTATCGGTTTTTATTTGAATTCGATAACTAAGGGTAATGTAATATTATATATCGGAATTGCTGGATTTTTTATTGGATATTTTTACACAGCCAAACCATTGAAACTTGGTTACACCGCTTTGGGGGAAATTATTACTGTTGTCGCATGCGGACCACTGATAGTATATGGAACATATTTTGTATTAGCTCAAACTCATGCTCTTCAACCATTACTGGCTTCGATTCCAGTCGGTGTTTTAGTCGGTTTGATTTTATACATCAACGAATTTCAGGATCATGATGCAGATAGAGCAGTAGGAAAGAAAACCCTGGTGATTGTTTTTGGAAAAGCTAAAGCAATAAAATTATTTTATATCTTCCTTATTTTCAATTACATCTGGGTAATAATTGGGGTGATCTTAAATTGGTTCCCGATCTTTACATTAGCAGTAATACTGACTCTTCCGATCTGTGTGAAAGCGATGAAAGTAGCTTCAGTTAATTTTGATAAAATAAATGAACTTTTGCCGGCAAACGGTGCAACTATTGGACTTCATATGATATTTGGAATTCTGTTCAGTTTAGGTTTTGCATTGGATAAATTAATATGAATGATGAAGTAAATGTCTGGTTGGAACAAGTTTTTGTGTTTCTTAGTAAAGAGCTTTCCTTACTGGAAAATGAGCTAAAAAAAAGACTGTTATCTTTTACCGAAAACAGGATTGATCTTCATAATATCTTTACCTATTTTTTTGAAATCCGTGGCAAAAGATTAAGGCCGATTTTGGTTCTGTTGTCGGCAGGTCTTGTTCGAGAGATGACTGCAACTTCAGATAGAACTGCAACTGAAGCAAGCGATACTGAAATCCAGCTTGCTGCTGTTGTTGAATTGATCCATAATTCCTCTCTGATCCATGATGATATAGTGGATGAATCTTCTCACCGTCGTGGACAAAAAACCATGAATCATAAATTTAATAACAGAATAGCAGTTCTGGCTGGAGATCTGCTTTTTTCACATGGTTTTCTAATAATGAATAAACTTGAGCAACCGAAAATCTCAGCTATTTTCACAAAAACTGTAGAAACAATGTGCCAGAGCGAGATCAATGAGATTATCTCTCCATTTACGAACTTCGAACAATATATTGCTCATCTTAATGCAAAAACCGCCTCACTGATGAGTGCCTGTTGTAAAAGCGGTGCAATTCTTGCCGGAGCAGACGAAAAAAGTATATCATTACTGGGAGAATTCGGAACAAATATTGGAATTGCCTATCAGCTTATGGATGACTATCTGGATGATGAACAACCAAAGAACTTTGACATTAATATATTGTTACAAACTAAAATATATTGTGAGAAAGCGAAAAAGAATCTGGAGAATTTCAAGGACTGCGAATACAAAAAGCACTTATTGAATCTGGTCCGATACGTTATCATTAAATCTGAGTTGAAACAAGAAAAAACTCAAGACCAGATTGTCTGATCTTGAATTTTAACCACATATTTCTATTCGATTAATTCGAATTTCCAACCACAATAGAATTCTTTAGGATGTTTATCTGGCGGACAGGCAATACAAGTAGTTTTTATCCTTTTATCGATAGTTTTAGCAAATTCACTATACTCTACTATACCAACACTCTTACAGGGAAAATCCGGTAATCCTTTTCGGTTACGAGCATACTGCACACGGCATCTATTCATTTTAAATACAAACGAATTATGAGTTTCCTCTGATATACTCTGAATATTTAAACGACTATACAATCTGTAAGAAAGTGCTTTTTTCAAACCTTCCAGTCCGCTATTTTCAGGGATGTTGTGTCTTGCCATTATTCGCTTTGCTTCAATTTTTGTAAAAGTTCTCCAGGCTTCAGTATCAAGCTCAATCGCTTTCTCAATGCCGTAATTCTTTTCAACCTGCTGAAACCATAGACCATCATGAGCCAGCCAGTTTTTGGCAAAATCATCTAACATTCCAATCAATTGTTCTTTAGATAAAGTCTCTAAATTCATCTTATTCTCCCCAATTTATTATTCTATAAATCGATGCAGTTTTTCTCTTGCATCAGTGTCAATAAAAACCTAAAAACTCATCTTTAGCAGATATTTAATAAATTAAAAAGCTGATGAAATATAATTTTGCTAACACCTCCAAGAAAATTTTCTAAAATATTCAACATTTTCTCCTTGACGCAAAAAGATATAATTCCAAATTTGTAATTGTTACAAAAATGTATTTGTGACAAGGGAGTAAAAATGAATAGTATTATTGAAGTTCTGAAAGAGTATGATATTGCTCCTTCCATGCAACGGATAAAGATACTGGAATATCTGCAGAACTATAAAACACATCCTACCGCAGATATGATATACCAAGCTTTGGCAGATGAGATTCCGACGCTATCCAAAACTACGGTTTATAACACTTTAAAAACATTCTCCGAAAAAGGAATTTTAGTTGCTCTTTCGCTTTTCGAAAGTGAAATACGTTATGAGTACAACACACATCCTCATATTCACTTTAAATGCATTAAATGCAATAAAATATATGATCTGGATAGATCTTTTGATCTATACAACGATGATATTATTAATGGTCACAAAATTACAGAGCATCATGTGAATTTGAAAGGAATTTGTAAAGTCTGTTTGGAAAAGGATAAATAGCAAATGGCACTTAGCTATTAGCAGTTGGAGAATGCGTGAGAGATTTTAAGAAACTTGATATTTGGCATGAAGCTCATCAGCTGGCTTTAAAAGTTTACAAGGAAACTAAAAGCTTCCCAAAAGAAGAAATATATGGTATTACTTCGCAGTTAAGAAGAGCTGTTGTTTCTATTCCAAATAACATTGCTGAAGGCTGTGGTAGAAAATCCAAAAAAGAGTTTTACAATTTTCTTAATATCTCAATG